>NZ_JBHUZW010000058.1:0-22675 GCF_042667215.1 Cellulomonas sp. NPDC057328
CGGCGTGCCCCGTCCGCCACCGGGCTGCGGTTCCCCGCGCCGGGGCGCTGGTCAGCGGCCCCGCGTCACGGTCGCCGCGGAGGTGCGGCGCGTGACGGCCAGGACGGCGGCGGCGAGCACGGCGAGGGCGCCGGCGCCGATCAGCCACGGCTGGGTGCGGGTGTCGTCGACGAGGCCGACCTGGCCGGCCTGGACGCCCGACGGCGCGCTGTGCAGGCCGTCGACGACCTGCGTGGCGAGCGCGAGCGTCGCGGGCGAGGCGGTCGCGCTGCCCCACGCGTAGACGATCGTGTTGGCGCCCTCGGCCACGTCCACGTCGGCCGGGCCGAGCAGAGCCGGCTCCGTGGTGCCGGTGGCGACGACGCTCGCGGCGACCGTGCCGGCCGGCAGGTCGAGCTTCTGCTCGTCCGGGTTGGTGAGGTTCGAGACGACCGCCTGGCCGCCCGCGAGGACGTCGACGCCCGGCGCCGCGGCGATGTGACGCACCGTGAGCCGGCCCTGGCCCGCGGCGGTCGGCGTGGTGTCGTTGGTGAAGAGGGTGGCCGTCGGGTTGCCGGAGGCGTCGAGGTGCGCGACGGCGGTGTAGTTGCCCCCGCCCTCGAGCGGGAGGTCCACCGGGCCGATGGCCGGGGCGCTGGCGTCGGCCGCGTCGGCCGCCGTGATCGCGACGGTGTAGGTGCCGGCCGGCAGGTCGAGCGGGCCGGCGAGCGTGCCGGGGGTGAAGTCGTCGAGCGTGCGCTCGCCGTTCACCCACACGTCCACGGTGAGGCCGGGCACGCCGTGCAGCACGGACAGCTGCGCGGCGTCGGTGCCGGCGGCCTGCGCGGGGACGGCGGCGAGGGTCAGTGCCGCGACGGCGAACGAGCCTGCTGCTGCGGCGAGGGGTCGAGCGCGCATGGGGTCCTCCTGGGTCGGCCCGCGGGGCGGGCGGTGTCGTGCTGACACCTCTACTTCCGACCGGCGGTGCCATCCGGATGCATGCAGATGCATCGAGTTCTCGTCGGTCGCACGGACGGGCGTCCGCGGTGCCCAGGTGTGCGCGGGACCCGCCGGTGGTATCCAGGCCGTACGGCCGGCGCGCCGCGCACCGGTCGCCAGGAGGTGGCGATGGACCCCGACCACTCCCGCGACGACCACTCCCGCGACGACCACGACCCCGTCCGCACCGTCGACTACCACGCCGTGTTCGGCGCGCTCAGCTCGGCGAAGCTCGTCCTGTCGCCCGACCTGGTCGTGCTCGACGCCAACGACGCGCTCCTCCGCTCCGTGGGGCGTCCCGGCTCCGCGGTCGTCGGTCGGCACGTCCTCGACGCCTTCCCGGTCCCGCCGACGACCGCACCGGAGGCGTCCGGCACAGAGGCGTCCGGCACCGAGGCGTCCGGCACCGAGCCGCCCGTGGTGGAGTCGCTGCGCCGCGTGGCGCGCACCGGCCGGCCGGAGGTCATGGGACCGCACCGGTACGACGTGCGCGACGAGGCGTCCGGCCGCTGGCAGGAGCGGTGGTGGATCACCACGCACGTGCCGGTGCTCGACGCCGCCGGACGCGTCACGCACCTCGTCGAGCGGGTCGAGGACGTCACCGACATCGTCACCGCGCAGCCCGGCGACGCGGGGGAGGGCGACTCGCACACGCTGGACGGCCTGCCCGAGGTCGTCGAGCACGCGATGGCGGTGAGCTCGACGCTCGAGCGTTTCAGCGCCGCGTTCCAGCGGGAGCGCGCGGCCGCGATCGAGCTCCAGGAGTCGATCCTCACGGCGCCGCCGCGCGTGCCGGGCCTCACGCTCGCGGTGCGGTACCGCCCGGCCGCGCGCGAGGTGCGCGTCGGCGGCGACTGGTACGACGCGTTCACGGCGCCCGACGGCGCGACCGTCGTGGTCGTCGGGGACGCGACGGGGCACGACATCCGCGCGGCCGCGCACATGGGACAGCTCCGCGGCACCCTGCGGTCGGTGGCGTACGCGCACGACGCCTCCCCGGGCGGTGCGCTCGACCTCACCGACCGCACCGCGCTCGGCCTGGGGCTCGACGCCACGGCGACGGCCCTGGTGGCGCGGATCGGCGCGGCGGCGGACGACGGCGCGCGCCCGGTCACCTGGTCGTCGGCGGGGCACCCGCCGCCGGTCGTGCGGCGCGCCGACGGGACGGCCGCGCTGCTCGCCGGCCGCACCGGCGCGCTCCTGGGCCTGGGCTTCGGCGCGCCGCGACCGGAGCACGGCGTGACGCTGCACCCCGGCGACGTGCTGCTGCTCTACACCGACGGGCTCGTCGAGCGCCGCGGCGTGCCGCTGCGCGCGTCGCTCGACGACCTCGCGGCGGTCGTCGGCGCGCTGCCCGGGCGGACGGCCGACGAGCTGCTCGAGGCCGCGCTGGACGCCCTCGTGCCGACGGGCGCGGAGGACGACGTGGCGATCCTCGCGGTGTGCGTCGACCGGCCCGGCGACGAGGACGGCTGACCGCCGGCGTCAGCCCCGCCGACGGCGCAGCACCTCGCGGATCGGCGGCACGACCGTGCCGGCCTCCGCCATGTCGGCGCGTGCCAGCCGGCGGTTGCGCAGCACGCCCACCACCCCGACGAGCCACGGCACGAGCAGCACCGCGAACGCCAGCCGGTACGCGTCGAGCGAGTACGTCGTCGCGCCGGGTGGCGACGCGACCTGCAGCACGACGCCCACCGCGAGGATCCCGACGATCGACGACGTGAACCCCCCGGTGTTGACGAACCCCGTCGCGGTACCGAGCCGGTCCGCCGCCGTGAACGTCCGCGCGAAGTCGATGCCGACGAGCGACACCGGCCCGCCCGCACCCACGACGACGCAGAACACGACGAGCTGCCACAGCGGCCGCGGCGTGTCGGGCACCAGCAGCCAGACCCACGCGGCGAGCGTGGTGACGGCCGACGCGAGCACCGACCAGCTGCGCCGCAGCGGGTGCCGCGCCGTCCAGCGGCCCACGACCGGCCCCGTCACCATCGCCGACGCCGTCAGCACGCTCAGCAGCAGGCTCGCCTCGCCCGGCGTGCGGCCCTGCGCCGTGACGAAGAACGGCACGCCCCACAGCAGGGCGACGACGTTCGCGCTGAACGGCGCGACGAAGTGGGACCAGAAGCCGAGGCGCGTGCCGGCGGGCCGCGCGGCGTCGCGGACGGCGTGCAGGAAGCGCGCCCGGGCGGCCGACGCGATCGCCTCGGCGGGCGTCGTCGGCGCGGGGGAGCGGACGCCGGCCCACGCGGCGGCGGCGACGAGGACGCCGACCACGGCCAGCGTGCCGAACGTCACGCCCCACCCGCGGGCGTGCAGCAGCCACGCCACGCCGAGCGCGGACACGATCTGCCCCGACTGCCCGATCAGGCCCGTCAGCTGCACGAGCACCGGCACCTGCCGGGGCGGGAACCACTCCGCGACCAGCCGGCACGCGCTGATGAAGATCCCGGCGTCGCCCGCACCGATCAGGACGCGCGCGACGATCGCCGTCGGCACGTCGTCCGCCCACGCGAGCAGCGCCTGCCCGACGGCCATGACGAGCGACCCGCCCGCGACGAGCACGCGCGCGCCGAACCGGTCGAGCAGCTGGCCGGCCGGGATCTGCAGCGCCGCGTACACGGCGAGCTGCACGACGGAGAACGACGCCAGGCCGGTGGCGGAGAGCGCGAACCGGTCGATCGCCTCGACGCCCGCGACGCCGAGCGCCGTGCGGTGCACGACCGCCGCCAGGTACGCGACCACCGCCGCCGTGTACACGACCACGGCACCGCGCCTGCCGGCCATCACGTCCGTCCCTCCCGGGCCGGCGTCGTCCGGCCCCACCCAGCCTAGGCACAGCGTCCGCGCGGGGCGGCGCGGCGCCGTCGACGGGTCCGGCGGGCGTGCGGGACGCGCTTCGTCCGATGTGTCCGGCGGGGGCGGACAGGTGTCCTGGACGGGTGGCCGGATTCACCCGCGCGGGGCGGTCTGGACGTTTGACCAACGTCGGCCGATGAGCAACACTCGTACTCGACGGTGCGCATCGCCTGCCCCCTGCGCGGTGCGCACCGTCTCTCAATCTCCCGCCGGTCGGCGGCCACGAGAGCGGGACGGGTTACCCGTCCCGCTCTCGTCGTGTCGGGGCTCGTGCCAGGGCTCGTGTCGGGGCTCATGTCAGATCCGGGACGCCCCGCGGTGCCCTGTGCCGGCACCGGCGCGCCCACCCGCGGGGCCCACCGCAGGGCGGCACGCGGACGCCGCGGCGCCACGTCCGCCGCGTGATCACGCGGCGACCGGGTGCGTGCGCGTCGGCGTGGCCGCCCGGACGAACGCCGTGCGGCGGTCTACCGTGCCAGGGTGACCGTCCCCGCCCGCACGCCCGGCTCGGGACCGACCCCGGCCGGTTCGCCCCCGCAGACGACCCCGGCCGACGCCCCGGGGCCCGACGGCGCGCCCGCCGAGGGCGACGCCGTCACCGACGCCGACCGCACCGGCCCGCCGGTCGCGCTCGTGGAGCCGCCGTCCCCGGCGGAGGTCCTCGAGGGCGCCGTCGCGACGTGGCGCGGCGCGCTCGTCGAGGCCGCCGGTGCGTCGACGCTGTCCGACGTCGACCAGCTCGGCGACGCGGCGCTCGACCTGTCCGCCGCGCACCCGTCCGGCATGGCGCAGCTCTTCGCGGGCCGCGCGACACGGCTGTCCAACCTGGTGCGCGAGGCCGGGGCGCTGTCCAGCGCCCGCCGGCGCGCCCGCGCCGTCAGCGCGCGCGCCGCGACGTACACGCAGCGGTACGGCATCGCGCCGACGTCGCTCGCGATCGGCGTCGCCACGTGGACCGACCGGTCGTCCGCGGACCTCGCGTCGGACGACGTCGGCGCGCTCGCGCACGTCACGCGGCGCACGCCCGACGCCCGCGACGCCCGCCCCGCGCGCGGTGCGGACGCGGTGCGGACGGTGCGCGCGCCGGTGCTGCTGCGCCCGGTGACGCTGCAGGCCCGCGGGTCGGGCGAGGGCGACTACGAGCTCGCGCTCGAGCCGTCGCTCGAGGTGAACCCCGTGCTCGCCCGGGCGCTGCGCCGGCACGGCGCGCTGCTGGATCCGGCCGCGGTCGCGCGCGGCACGTTCACCGCCGCCGGGTTCGACCCGCGCGGGGCCCTGCAGCGCCTGCAGTCGCTCGGCGAGGCCGTGCTCGAGGACTTCTCGCTCGTCGAGAAGGTCGTCGTCGGGACGTTCGTGCACCCGGGACAGGTCCTCGTCGACGACCTCGACCAGCTCGCCGGCGCCCTCGACCGGCACGAGGTCGTGCGGGCGCTCGCGGGCCTCGACGACGCGCGCGAGGCGCTCGCGGTCCCGCTGCCCGAGCCGGTCGCGGGCGACCGCGACCCCGCCGTGGAGCGCGGTGCGGGCGACCTCGACCCCGCGCAGCAGCACGTCCTCGACGTCGTCGCGTCGGGTGCGCACGTCTTCGTCGACGCGCCCACGGGCGCCGACGTCACCGGCACGCTCGCCGCGATCGTCGCCGACGCCGCCGCCGAGGGCCGCACCGTCCTCTACGTGCCGGGGCACCGGCGCGCCGCGACGGCGCTCGTCACGCGCCTCGAGGCGCTGGGGCTCGGCGAGCTCGTCCTCGACGTCGAGCCGCACGCCGGCTGGCGGACCGCCGCCGGCCGCCGCCTGCTGGGCGCGATGACGCTGGAGCCGCCGGCCGTCGACATGACGGCCGTGCACACGCTGCGGGCGTCCCTCGTCGAGCACCGGGAGCGCCTGCGCGGGTACGTCGACGCGCTGCACGTGGTCCGCGCGCCGTGGGACGTGTCCGCGTACGACGCGCTCCAGGAGCTCGCCCGGCTCACGTCCGCCCGGCCCACGCCGCGCACGACCGTGCGCCTGGACCCCGAGGTGGCGCGCGTCCTCGACGCCGAGCGCCGCACCCGGCTCGGCCGCGACCTCGTGCGCGCCGGCGAGCTGCAGGCGTTCACGCTGCGCCCGCAGGACACGCCGTGGTTCGGCGCGGACCTGCGCACGTCCGCGGACGCCCAGGTGGTGCGCCGCCGGCTCGACCGCGTGCTCGACGTGTCCCTGCCGGTGCTCGTCGACCGCGTCGCGCAGGTCGCGGCCGAGACGGGCCTGACGCCCGCGACGACCCTCGACGGCTGGGCCGAGCAGCTGCGCATGCTCGACGGCGTCCGCGCGTCGCTCGACGTCTTCCAGCCGCTCGTGTTCGAGCGCACCGCCGCGGACCTGGTCGCCGCGACCGCGTCGAAGGAGTGGCGCGAGCAGCACGACGTGCCGATGGGCTTCTGGGTGCGCCGCCGGCTGCGCAAGCAGGCGAAGGACATGCTGCGCCCGGGCCGTCCCGTCGCCGACCTGCACGCCGCGCTGCTCGAGGTGCAGGCGCGGCGCGAGGTGTGGCAGGCGCACTGCCCCGCCGGCGGCTGGCCGCGCCTGCCCGACGCGCTCGAGGTCATCGAGGACGAGCACCGCGCCGTCCGCGAGGACGTGGACGCGCTCGCCCAGGTCCTCGCCGGCACGCCGGGCGGCGGCCGGCTCGCGTCGACGGCGTTCCCCGAGCTGCGCGACCGCCTCACCCGGCTGCGGGACACCGCCGCCGCGCTCGAGACGCTGCCCGAGCGCACCCACCTGCTGCACGGCCTGCGCGCCGCCGGCCTCGGCGACCTCGTCGACGACCTCACCGCGCGCCGCGTCGACCCGGCCCTCGCGCCCGCCGAGCTCGACCTGGCGTGGTGGAGCACCGTGTTCGAGCAGGTGCTGGCCGCCGACCCGGCGCTCGCCGGGTACGACGGCGCCGCGCTCGGCGCCCTGTCCGCCCGGTACGCCGAGCTCGACCGCGCGCACGTGACGAGCCGCACCGCACCCGTGCTCGCCGCGGCGCTCGCGCGCGTCGCCGGGGTGGTCCGCCAGCACCGCGACCAGGCGGAGGGGCTGTTCGCCGAGCTCGTCGACGACCGCATCACGTCGGTGCGCGAGACCGTCGGGCGCTACCCCGACGTCGCGCGCCGGCTGCGGCCCGTGCTCGTCGCCGGGCCCATGCTCGTGTCGCAGGTGCTGCCCGCCGCGCGGACCGTCGACCTCGTCGTCGTCGACGCGGCCGCGCACCTGCCGGTGGAGGCGGCGCTGCCCGCGATCGCCCGCGGTCGTCAGGTCGTCGTCGTCGGCGACGCGCGCTGCGCGTCGGGGTCCTCCGTGCGCGAGCTCGCCGACGTGCTGCCGTCCGTCGCGCTGCACGCCGACGCGTCCCGCCGCGACCCGTACCTCACGGCGTTCCTCGCCGCGCACGGGTACGCCGGCGTGCTCGTCCCGACGCCGCTGCCGTCCGCGCAGCCGCTCGTGCACCTCGAGGTCGTCGACGGCACGGGCATGCCCGACCCGACGAGCGGGACCGTCGACTCGACGCGCGCCGAGGTCGACCGCGTCCTCGAGCTCGTCGTCGAGCACGTGCTGCAGCACCCCGACGAGTCGCTCGCCGTCGTCACGGTCTCGCCGCGGCACGCCGACGCGGTGCGCGAGGTCGTGCTCGCCGAGGTGCGCGACAACCCCGCGCTGGCGTCCTTCTTCGACGCCGGCCGGCCCGAGCCCTTCGTCGTCGTCGACGTCGCGAACGTCGCGGGACTGCGCCGCGAGGCCGTGATCCTGTCCTTCGGGCTGGGCCGGACGCCGCACCGCCGCGTGCTGCACTCGTTCGGCCCGGTCAGCCGCGCCGGCGGGGACGCGCTCCTGCTCGACGCCCTCGGCTCGACGCGTCACCGTCTCACCGTCGTGTCGTGCTTCGGCGCCGACGACCTCGACCCGGAGCGCGTGCGCGACGGCGGCCCGCGGCTGCTCGCCGACCTGCTGCGGTTCGCGGCCGACCGCGGGCAGGCGGACGCCCGCGCCGCCGACCCCCACGGCGAGCGTCCCACCGGCGGTGCCGACCCCGACCGGCTCGTCCTCGACCTCGCCGAGCGCCTGTGGCAGCACGGCCTCGTCGTCGACGTGGACCACGGCGTGCCCGGCGGCGTGCGCATCCCGCTCGTCGTGGGCCACCCCGAGCTGCCCGACGAGATGCTCGTCGCCGTCCTCACCGACGACGACGACTACGTGCGCGAGCCCAGCGTCCGCGTCCGCGACCGGCTCGCCGCCGACCGCCTCGAGCGCCTCGGCTGGTCGGTCGTGCGCGTGTGGTCCGCCGCCGCGTTCCTCGACCCGCAGGCCGAGGTCGACCGCATCCGCCGCGCGGTGCACGCGCGGCTCGTGCAGCGCCGGCCCGAGGCGGCCGCGCCGCCGTCGCGTCCCGTGCCGGCGGTCGTGCGGGACACGCCCGACGCCGACGACGTCGAGGTCGGGGTGCGGCCGTACGTGACCGCGCGACCCGCGACCGGTGCGGTGCCGGTGGTGCGGGCGGCGACGGGTGCGGTGCCGGTGGTGCGTCCCGCGACGGGTGCGACACCGGTGGCGCCGGCCGCGCCGACCGGTGCGACGCCTGCTGTGCCCGCGCCGACCGGCGCGACGCCCGCTGTGCCCGCGCCGACCGGTGCGACGCCGGTGGTCCGCACGCCGACGGGTGTGCTCCCCGCGGTGGCGTCACCCGGCAGCGGCGGTGTGCCGATGGTGCGTCCGGCGACCGGCGCGACGCCCGTCACCGCGCCGGCGACCGGCGCGACGCCGGTGGCGCCCGCGCTGCGTCCCGCGACCCCGCCCGCGCGCACGCCGCGCGAGCCCGCGACGACGTCGGGCGAGCAGCTCGTGCTCGCCGTGCGGACGCAGCCGCGCCCGGACGTGCGACCGGGCCTGCCGATCGGCGCCTACAGCGACGACCAGCTCGACGACCTGGTGCGGTGGCTGCGGTCGGACGGGCAGGACCGCACGCGGGACGGCCTGGCCGACGCGCTGCGTGCCGAGCTCGGCATCACGCGGCGCAGCCACCGCGTCGACACCGTGGTGCGCGCCGCCGTGGCGCGCGCGTTCGCCTGACCGGGCTCGTCCGCGCGACCATCGACGCATGAGCACGGGCACCGGACCGACCCCTGCGCCGCGGCGCCGCGCACCGCGGCGCGCCGTGCGTCCGCCGGGCACCGTGGGCACGGACGAGTCCGTGCTGCGCTCGACCGTCCCCGCGGCACCGGACGCACCGCCGACGCCGGTCGAGCGACGACCGGCGGCGGCGCCTGCCGATGCCTCCGCACCGGTCGACGCACCGGACCCCTGGACCGCGACGCGGTCCGCCGACGACGGCGACCGCGGCTGGGGCCGCGACGAGCCGTCCACGAACGAGGAGCGGCTGCGCCGGGAGCGACCGCCGCACTGGTGACCGGCACGGTGCGCGGCGCCACGCGGTGGGGCGCCGTTCGGGCGCGCCGCCGTGACGGCGCCCGCCGGCGGGCGCCGGCCGTCAGACGGGGCCGCCACCCGGCGGGATGCTCGGAGGCACGTCACGACCGGTGGGTCGGCTCGGCGGCGTGGTGCCCGGCGTGGAGCCGGGCGTCGTCCCCGTCCCCGTGCCCGGGCCGGTGCCGGGCTCCGCGCCCGGTCCGGCGTCGTTCGCGACGGCGGGGGACGCCTGCGCGGCGAGCAGGTCGCGGATCTCCTGCAGCAGCAGGATGTCCTCGCTCGGCGCCTGCGGCTCGTCCTCCTGGCCCTTCTTGCGGCGGGCGGCGAGCGCGTTGAGCGGCAGCACGATGAGGAAGTAGATCGCGGCCGCGGTGAGCAGGAACTGCAGGATCGCGTTGAGGATCAGCCCCACGCGGATCGGCGCGATGTCGGCGCCCTCGCGCCACGAGTACGGGCCGAGGTCCCACAGCTCCGCGAGGTTCGGCTGACCGAAGAGCCACCCGATGAGCGGGCTGAGCAGGCCCTCCTGGACGGCGCCGACGATCGAGGTGAACGCCGCGCCGATGACGACGCCGACGGCCAGCTCGACGGCGTTGCCGCGCGAGACGAAGTCCTTGAAGCCCTGCAGCACCTTCGCGACGCCCTTGACGGGTTCGCTGCCGCCCACCGCGCGGAGCCGGTCGCCCGCCCCGCGCAGACCCTCGCGTGCCTGCTCGCTCATGCCGTGCTCCCGTCGTCCGTGGTCCTCGGCGCGATCATGGCACGACGACCGCGACGAGGCGGGCGGCCGCCGACGCCTCCGCGAGCAGCACCGCCTCCTCCGGGGCGACGGCCACGAGCACGGGCGCGTCGGCCGCACCGGCCGTGCCGCCGAGCAGGCCGCCGCCCGGGTCGGCGTCCGCCGCCGGGCCGGGCAGCACGAGCGCGCGCCGGGCGACGGTCTCGCCGGGGCCGCCCTCCGGCCGCGCGGCGACGAGGTCGACGTGCGCGCCGGGCGTGAGGAGCGCGGCCACCGCCGGGTCGTCGAGGCGTACGGCGGCGACGACGGTGCCCGGCGGGCCGGCCGGGGCGCCGCCGCCCAGCAGCGCCGGTGTGAGCGGCTGGCGCGCGGGCAGGTCGACGACCGGAGCGGCGCCGACGACGTCGGCGGGTGCGGTGTGCGCCCCGGCGGGCACCGCGGTCGGCGGCAGCCGCGCGACGGCGACGTCGAGCGCGCCGATCGGGGTGCCGGCGGCGACGTCGCGGGCGAGCACCACGACGGGCGCGGTGGGCGGCGGCGCCGGACGCAGCGCCTGCACGGTCACGGCCGCCGCCAGGCCGAGGCAGAGGGCGGCGACGAGCGCACGCCACCGCCAGAGCGCACCGCGCAGCCGCACGCCGGCGGGCGCGCGCACGTGCGGGAACGGGGGCGGCGCGGTCGGCGGGTCGTCGGTCCGCAGGTCGGCGAGGGGTAGCACGACCGGGACGGTAGGCGTGCGCCGCGGCGGCGGACGGCGTGCGACCGCCGCCGGTGGACGCCGGACATCTCCGCGTGGGCTGTGGTCGGCTCAGCACGCCGGCTGCTGCCGCCGAGCCGCGCGTCCCGACGACCCCGCGCGTCCGCGCCCGCGTCGCGTCAGGCGGAGGCGGCCTTCGTCGTCGAGGACGACCCGCCCGACGACGTCGACGCGCCGGACGTCGCGGACCCGCTCGTCGACGCGGACGACCCGCCCGACGACGACCCGCCCGACGACGAGCCGCCCGACGACGACCCGTCCGACGAGCCCGAGGACCCGTTGGACGAGGAGGACGCGCCGGACGACGACGCCGGCGTCGACGACGTCTTCCCCGCGCGCGCGTCGGTCCGGTAGAAGCCGGAGCCCTTGAAGACGACGCCGACCGACGAGAACACCTTGCGCAGGCGGCCCTCGCACTCGGGGCACACCGTCAGGGCGTCGTCGCTGAAGGACTGCTGGATCTCGAAGGCGTGCTCGCACGCGGTGCACCGGTAGGCGTAGGTGGGCACTGGCCGACTCCCGTGGAACTCGTGCGCCGGGCGTGCGCCCGGCAGGGGGCTGGACGACCCCGGGGTGCGGCCGCTGACGCGCCGGCACGGGTGCGCGTGCGGGGGTCCCGCCGACACAGCGCGTGCCGTGCGCGGGACGCGCTGGCACTCTCGAGGTCCGAGTGCCAACAGTACCCGCAGAGTCAAGCGCCGGTGCGGGGACTAGCCTTCCCCCGTGCCCCGCCGCCACCGTCTGCGCACCGCGCTCGTCGTCGTCGCCTCCGTCGTCGTCGTGGCGCTGCTGGCCACGACCCTCATCGCCGCCGTCGTGCTGCGCCGGCCGCTGCCCGAGGTGTCGGGCGAGCAGACCGTCCCCGGCCTGGCCGAGGAGGTCCACGTCACGCGCGACGCGCGCGGCGTCCCGACGATCGTCGCGCAGACCCCCGCGGACCTGTTCGCGGCGCAGGGCTACGTCGCGGCGCAGGACCGGTTCTTCGAGATGGACTACCGCCGGCACGTCACGGCGGGGCGGCTCTCGGAGCTCGTCGGCGCGGACGAGGACGCGCTGGCCGCCGACAAGGTCGTCCGCACGCTCGGCTGGCGCCGCGTCGCCGAGCAGGAGTGGGCGGTGCTCCCCGCCGACGCGCGCGCCCACCTGGAGGCGTACGCCGCCGGCGTCAACGCGTACCTCGAGGACCGCGACACCGCGGCCCTCGCGATGGAGTACACGGTGCTCGGGCAGCGCGTCCCGGTCGAGCGCCCGGAGCCGTGGGACCCGGTCGACTCGCTCGCGTGGCTCAAGGCGATGGCGTGGGACCTGCGCGCCAACTACGACAAGGAGCTGTCGCGCGCGCTGACGTACCAGTCGGTGCAGGACGTGGCGCGCGTGGAGCAGCTCTTCCCGGCGTACCCGCAGGACCGCAACCTGCCGATCCTCGACGCCGCGGCGGTGGCCGGCCGCACGGCCGCCCCGGTCGCGGACGCGGTCGACCTGACGGACGTGCTCGCCGACGCGGACCTGCAGGAGGCGCTCGTCGCCGCGGACCGCGCGCTCGCGGCCGTGCCGCACCTCGTGGGCGACGGCGAGGGCGTCGGCTCCAACTCGTGGGTCGTCGCGGGGGAGCACACGGCGTCGGGCGCGCCGCTGCTGGCCAACGACCCGCACCTGTCGATCTCGGCGCCGGGCATCTGGTCGCAGGTGGGGCTGCGCTGCGCGCAGGTCGACGACGCGTGCCCGTTCGACGTCTCCGGCTTCTCGCTCGCGGGCCTGCCCGGCGTGGTGATCGGCCACAACGCGGACCTCGCGTGGGGCCTGACGAACCTCGGCGCGGACGTCACCGACTTCTTCCTCGAGCGCGTCGAGGACGGCGAGGTCGTCGTCGACGGCGGGCACGAGCCGGTCGCGGAGCGCACCGAGACGATCGAGGTCGCGGGCGGCGACGACGTCGAGCTGGTGGTGCGCAGCACGCGCCACGGGCCGATCGTCTCGGACGTCCTGGACGTCGGCGGCCTGGCGCGCGCGCCCGTGCCGGAGGGCGCGCCGGGCCGCCGGTTCGAGGTCGCGCTCGCGTGGACGGCCCTCCAGCCGGGCCGCACCGCGCAGGCGGTCCTGGCGATGATGACGGCGCGCGACGCCGACGACGTCGCGGCCGCCGCGGCGATGCTCGACGTGCCGTCGCAGAACATCGTGTTCGCGACGACCGACGGCCACATCGGCTACCAGGCCCCGGGGCGCATCCCGCTGCGCGCGAACGTGCCGGCGTCGCCGGTGCCGTCGGACGGCACGTGGCCGCGCCCCGGCTGGGACTCGCGCTACGACTGGCAGGGGTTCGTCGACCCCGCCGACATGCCGCGGGCGCTGGACCCGGCCGAGGGGTTCGTCGTCGCCGCGAACCAGGCGGTGACGCCGGCGGGCGTCGGGCCGTTCCTCGCGGAGGACACCGACTACGGGTACCGCGCGCAGCGGATCCGCGACCTGCTGACGGCGGAGATCGAGGCGGGCCGCACGCTCGACGCCGAGGCGATGGCCCGCATCCAGACCGACCGGCGGACGCCGTACGCGGACGTGCTCGTGCCGACGCTGCTCGAGATCGACCTCGACGAGCCGTTCGCCGCCGACGGCCAGGAGCTCCTGCGCAGCTGGGACCGCGTGGCGTCGGCCGACTCCGCCGCCGCCGCGTACCTCGCGGCCGTGTGGGCGGACCTGCTGGACCTGACGTTCGCCGACGACCTGCCCGAGGGGCACGCGCCGTCCGGTGACTCGCGCTGGCTCGAGGTCGTCCGCACGATCCTCGCGGAGCCGACGTCGCCGTGGTGGGACGACCGCTCGACACCCGGCGTCGTCGAGGGCCGGGACGAGATCCTGTCCCGCGCGCTCGCCGACGCACGCTACGAGCTCACCGCGACGCTCGGCAGCCGCACGGAGGACTGGGCGTGGGGCAAGCTGCACGTCGCCGCGCCGGAGCACCTCGTGCTCGGCGGCGAGGGTGTCCCCGGCGTCGTCCGCTCGCTCGTCAACCCGCCGGCGCAGCGCGTCGGCGGCGGCTCGTCGGTCGTCGACGCCACCGGGTGGGACGCGGCCTCCGGCTCCTTCGCCGTCACGAGCGGGCCGTCGATGCGGATGGTCGTCGACCTGGGCGACCTCGACTCGTCCACGTGGGTGAACCTCACGGGCACGTCGGGGCACCCGGCGAGCCCGCACTACGACGACCAGCTGCCCGCGTGGGCACGCGGCGAGCAGTTCGCGTGGCCGTTCTCCGACGCGGCCGTCGAGGCCGACGCGGTCGACCGGCAGACGCTCGTGCCCGCGGACGACTGACGCGGACGACGAACCCGGGCGACTGACCCGGGCGCTCAGGCGTCCGCCGGCTCCACGCGCCACCAGCGCTCGGGCGTCGCGACGGCCGTGACGGGCCGGTCGTGCGGCTCGCGGGGGAGCGGCGCGTCGAGCACCTCGTCGGTGTGCACGAGCGCGACGACGGGCACGCCGGGCCGCACGTGCGCGAGCACCCGGTCGTACCAGCCGCCGCCCTGACCGAGGCGCGTGCCGACGCCGTCGACGGCGAGCGCCGGCACGAGCACGACGTCCGCGTCGGCCACGGCGTCGGCGCCCAGCGGCGGCGTGCCGGGCTCCGGCGGGCGGCCGGGGGCGCGCTCGCGCAGGTCCTCGGCGCCGGCGTACTCGGCCCAGTCGCGCTGCAGGCCCGTGCCGAGGACGGGCAGCAGCAGGCGGACGCCGCGCGCGGCGAGCGCCTCGAGGACGGGGCCCGTGCCGGGCTCGAGGGGCCGTGAGGCGTACACGCTGACGCAGCGTGCGGCGGCGACCTCGGGGATCGTGAGCACCACCTCCGCGAGGCGGGCCGCGGCCTCCTCGCACAGCCGCGGGGAGCGGTGACCGCGCTGCGTGCGCACGCGGCGGCGCAGGGCGTCCTTGGCCTCCGCGGCCGTCGGGCGGCGCACGACGGCGCGCTCGTCGGTGCGGTGCTCCTCGACCAGCCGCCGGCCGCGACCCCCTCCACCACCTTCGGCAGGGGAGTGCCAGGACGGCTGGGCGACGGCGCTCATGGGTCCAGTGTGGCGCAGCCGGGCGCCGGCGTGGGGTCGACGGGCGGTGTGGCGTGCGATCCGGTCGGCGGCGACGCGCGACCGGGCGGGGATCGCGCGCCGGCCTGCGGCGTACCGACCAGCAGGCAGAATGCGCGCATGAGATCGGTGCAGGACCACCTCGCGGCCGTCCTCGCGGCCGTGGGTCCCGTCGCGCCGCTGGACGTCGTGCTGCACGACGCGACCGGCTGCATCCTCGCCGCGGACGTCGTCGCGCCCGTCGACGTGCCCGCGGTGCCGGTCGCGGCGCGCGACGGCTACGCGGTCGCGGCGCACGACACGCTGCCCGGGGCGGGGGACCGCGTGCCGGACCTGCCCGTCGCGCACGACGTGCACGCCGGCTCCCCGGCGGGCCTGCGGCACGTCGCCGGGACCGCGGTGCGGGTCGCGTCGGGCGGTCCGCTGCCGCTGGGTGCGGACGCCGTCGTGCCGATCGAGGAGACCGACCGCGGCACCGCCCGCGTCGCGCTGCAGCGCCCCGCGCTGGCCGGGCAGCACGTGCGGCACGCGGGGGCGGACGTGCGCGCGGGCGAGGTCGTGCTCACCGCCGGCACCCGCCTCGGCGCGCGGCAGATCGCGCTGGCGGCCGCCATGGGCCGCGGGCGCGTGCCCGTGCACCCGACCCCCCGCGTCGTGCTGCTGTCGGTCGGCGACGAGCTCGTCGAGCCGACCACCGCCGCGCGTCCCGGGACCGTCTTCGAGGCCGACGGGCACGCGCTCGAGGCCGCGGTGCGGGACGCCGGCGCCGCGCCCGTGCGCGTCGGCGTGGTGCCTGACGAGCGCGCGACGCTGCGGGAGGCGCTCGAGGACCAGCTGGTGCGCGCCGACCTCGTCGTGCTCACGGGCGGCCTCTCGGAGCTCGTCCACGACACCGTCAAGGACGTCCTCGCGCCGCTCGGCACGGTGCGGCTCGACCAGGTCGCGATGACCCCGGGCCTGCGGCACGGGTTCGGCACCGTGGGCCGCGGCGTCGGCGGGCGCGACGACGACCAGGGCGTGCCCGTGTTCGCGCTGCAGGGGCACCCGGTGGCGGCGCAGGTGTCGTTCGAGGTGTTCGTGCGTCCGGCGCTGCGGGCGATGGCGGGTCACGCGGAGCTGTTCCGCCCGTCGGTGCCCGCGGCGGCGACGCACGGCTGGGCGTCGCCGCCCGGGCTGCGCCAGTTCGTGCCCGCGACGGTGCTGGGCTCGCCCGAGGAGGGCTACCGCGTGACGCCCCTCGGCGACCCGGCGGCCCCCTCGACGACGGCCCTCGCCCAGGCGAACGCGCTGGCGGTGGTGGGGGAGACGGACGGATCGGTGCGTGCCGGCCAGGTCGTGCACTGCCTGGTGCTGGAGGGGTGAGGTGCAGCGCAGCGGACGGTGCGGGACCGCGGAGCGTCACGTGCCGGGAGCGGAGCGGAACCTCGCACCGACCGATGGACTGGAGGGGTGAGGTGCAGCGCAGCGGACGGTGCGGGACCGCGGAGCGTCACGTGCCGGGAGCGGAGCGGAACCTCGCCCCGACCCGTGGACGAGAGGGGTGAGCGTGGCCGTGGGGTGGCCCGTCGAGCTGGTCGACGGTGACGTGCGGCTGCGGCCGCTGCGGCGGCGCGACGCGGACGCGTGGATGGCGTTGCGCGCGGCGAACGCGGGCTGGCTGGAGCCGTGGGACGCGACGAGCCCGGAGCCGGTGCGGGGGCCGCGGCCGACGTTCGGGCAGTTCGTGCGGGCGCTGGCGGCGCAGGCGCGGGACGGGTCGGCGCTGCCGTTCGCGGTCGACTACGGCGACGAGCTGGTGGGGCAGCTGACGGTGTCGTCGATCCAGTACGGGTCGTTGCGATCGGCGTCGATCGGGTACTGGGTGTCGCAGCACGTCGCGGGGCGGGGCGTGATCCCGACGGCGGTGGCGATGGCGACGGACCACTGCTTCGACGTGCTGCGCCTGCACCGCGTGGAGATCAACATCCGCCCGGAGAACGCACCGTCGTTGCGCGTGGTGGAGAAGCTGGGCTTCCGCGACGAGGGCGTGCGCGAGCGGTACCTGCACATCCAGGGGCGCTGGTGCGACCACCGGACGTTCGCGCTGACGGTGGAGGAGGTCCCGGGCGGGCTGCGCGAGCGCTGGCACGCGAGCCGGCGGTCGTCGGCCTGACGGGGCACGTCCGGGCGCCCCTCGGACCGTGCGACGCCCGGCGGGACCCTGTTCTCGCGTGTCGTCGCACGACACGCCGCATTCCTGCGGCGGTGACGGCCGGGCCGCCCCTACCGTCGTTGCGTGAACGATCTCGCAGGCCTCGTGGCGCTCGCGCTCGTCGGCCTGTGGGCGGCGTATCTGGTGCCGCACCACCTGCGGCACCGTCAGCGGCTGCTCGAGGCGCGCGCGGACGACCGGTTCTCGGCCGGCCTGCGCGTGGTCGCGGTGTCGCGGGGCGTCGGCCGGACCGTGCGTCCGGCGCTGACGACCGCGACGGCGGGGCCGAGCACGACGGCGCTGCTGCTGACCCCGGGGACGGGTGTGCCGGCGGTCGGCGCCGGCACGGCGACAGGAGGCACGACCGTGGACCGACCGCACGCCACACCCGAGCGCATCTCGGCCGAGGCGGCGCGCCGTCTCGCGCAGGCCCGTGCAGCGCGTGCCGCGGCGACCGCCCGGCGCGGTGCGGCGGCCCGCCGGCGCGGGCTGCTGGCGACGCTGCTGCTGGTGGCGTCGGTGGCCGGCTGGGTCGTGACCGGCGTCGTCCCGGCGGCGACGTGGGCGGCCGGCGCGGTGCCGACGGCGCTGCTGGGCGCGGTGACGGTGCTGGGCCGCCGCGCGGTCGTCGCGGGTCACCGTGCCGACGAGGCGTGGGCGGCGACGATCGAGCGCGAGGAGCGCCTGGCGGCGCGTCCGCGGACGGGTGCGACGCGCACGGTCCGCCCGTCCCCCGGTGCGGCGGCGCGGCCGGCGACCGGTGCGGTGCCCGCGGTGCGCGGCGGTGCCGTCCCGGCGGACGTGCCGGTGCCCCTCGTCACGGGCCACGCCGTGCGCCCGTCGGACGCGCACACGGAGGTCTTCGAGCGCATCGTCGCCGACGCCGGTGAGAAGACCGGGCCCGCACGGCACGCGACCGGCTCGACGCCCGTCGTGCGCCGGTCGGCGATGACGGCCCCGACGGCGGCGGTCCCTGCCGCGGACGTGACGGCCCGCACGGGCGCGACGGCCGGCGCTCCGGCCCCCGCCCGCACGGACGGGGCCCGCACGGACGGGGCCCGCACGGACGGGGCCCGGACGGACGAGGCCGCCACGGACGCGCCCGCGGACGCCGACGCCGAGGCGTGGTCCCCGGTGCCGGTCCCGCGTCCCACGTACACGATGAAGGCCCCGGCGCCCCGCCGGACGCCGGCCCCGCTCGCCGAGAGCGACGCGGAGGCGTCGACGGTGCGCCGTCCCGCGGACGCGTCGACGGAGGCGACGGAGACCGCCGCGGAGACGGCCCCGACGGCGCCCGCGGCGCCGCTCGAGCCGGTCGCGGAGACCACGGGCAGCATCGACCTGAACGCGGTGCTGGCGCGCCGCCGGGCCGCCGGGCAGTGAGCCCGCGCGGGGCGACGCCGCCGGTCAGGGGCCTGCGGGCGCCGTGAGCCCCGCCACACGCGGCCGGTTTCCGCCGGACGCCGGGGTGGTGCTAACGTGTTCCTCGCTCCAAGGGGCTGTGGCGCAGTTGGTAGCGCGTCTCGTTCGCAATGAGAAGGTCAGGGGTTCGAATCCCCTCAGCTCCACCGCAGAAGGGCCCGTCCCGGTGAACTCCGGGACGGGCCCTTCGTCGTCGGTCCCGCGGGTCCCGTCCGCGGTGGTCGGACCGTCGCCACGGACGCACGGAAGGTGCCCGCCTTGATCGAGATCCTCAGCCCCACGGAGCTGGAGCGCGCGCGGCGCACGGGCGCCCTCGTCGCCGACATCCTCCAGACGCTGCGCGGGCGGGCCACGGTCGGCACGAACCTGCTCGAGATCGACCGGTGGGCCCGCGAGATGATCGAGGGCGCGGGCGCGCAGTCCTGCTACGTCGACTACGCCCCCTCGTTCGGGCGCGGGCCGTTCGGCCACTACATCTGCACGTCGGCCAACGACGCGGTGCTGCACGGCCGCCCGCACGACTACGTGCTCGCCGACGGCGACCTGCTGTCGCTCGACCTCGCGGTCTCCCTGCAGGGCGTCGTCGCCGACTCCGCGGTGAGCTTCGTCGTCGGGTCCGCGCGGCCGGCGGAGAGCCTCGCGCTGATCGACGTGACGGAGCGCGCGCTCCAGGCCGCGATCGCCGCGGCGGGGCCCGGCGCGCGCGTCGGCGACCTCTCGCACGCGATCGGCACCGTGCTCAAGGGCGGCGGCTACCCGGTGAACCTCGAGTTCGGCGGGCACGGCGTCGGCTCGACGATGCACCAGGACCCGCACGTGTCGAACGACGGGCGCCCCGGCCGCGGCTACACGCTGCGTCCCGGCCTGCTGCTCGCGATCGAGCCGTGGGTCATGGCCGACACCGACGAGCTCGTCACCGACGCCGACGGCTGGACGCTGCGCAGCGTGACGGGCTGCCGCACGGCGCACAGCGAGCACACGGTCGCCATCACGGAGGACGGCGCCGAGGTCCTCACGCTGCCGACGCGGCGCTGAGGGCGGCCGAGCACGCACCCCGGCGCGGCCGGGACCGCTGCTACGTTCCCGGGGTGAGAGCCCGCCGGGTCCGGACGTGAGAGCCGTCGCGTACGACCGGTACGGGCCGCCGGGCGTCCTGCGGCTCGTCGACCTGCCCGTGCCGGAGCCGGCCGTCGGGCAGGTGCTCGTGCGCGTCGCCGCGACCGGGGTCAACCTCAGCGACTGGGAGTGCCTGACGGGCGCGCCGGCGTACGCCCGCCTCGGGGGGCTGCGGGCGCCGGCGCGGCGCGTGCTGGGGTCCGACGTGGTCGGCCGGGTCGCGGCGGTCGGGCCCGGCGCGCAGACGTTCGCGGTCGGCGACGAGGTCTACGGCGACGTGCTCGGCCTCAAGGGCGGGTTCGCGGAGTACGCGCTCGCACCTGTCACGGCCCTCGCGCACCGCCCGGAGGGGCTGGACGTCGTGCAGGCCGCGGCGCTGCCGCAACCCGGCGCGATCGCGGCCCACGGGGTCCGGCACGTGCGGGCGGGCTCCCGGGTGCTCGTCAACGGCGGCGGCGGGGGGTCGGGCGTCCTCGCGATCCAGCTGGCGGCGCAGGCCGGTGCGCACGTGACGGGCGTCGACGCGGCTGCGAAGCTCGACCTCATGCGCGCGGCCGGCGCCGACGACGTCGTCGACCACCGCCGCGAGGACGCCCTGCGGCGGCGTGGCGCCTACGACCTCGTCATCGACCTCGTCGCCCGTCGGTCGCCGCTCGCGTGCCGGCGCGCGCTCGCACCGGGCGGATGGTACGAGGCCGTCGGGGGGACGGTCGCCGCGCTGCTCGGGATCGCCACGGTGGGCGCCGCTGCGGGCGTCCTCACCGGGCGCCGGGTCGGCGTCGCCGCGGTCCCGACCGGGCCTCGCGCCTTCGGGCCGGTGGGCGCGCGCTGCGCGGAGGGCGAGCTGACGGTCCACGTCGAGCGCACCTACGGGCTCGAGGACGCGCCGGCCGCCCTGGCGCGGGTCGGTGCGGGCGCGGCGCTCGGCAAGCTGGTGGTCGTCCTCGGCTGACCGCCCCGCGCACCGCCCACGGACGACGACAGGCCCCTCCCGGAGGAGGGGCCCGTCGTCGTCAGGCGGCCGCCGTGCGGCCCGTGGTGGTCCGGGGTCAGCGGCGGTTCTTGCCGGCCCAGCCCGCGTAGAGGCTCACGAAGATCGCCGCGAGGCCGATCTGGAACACGAGCTCGATCCAGTCGATGCCGTCCGTCGTCTCGACGCCCACGACCTGCGCGAGCCACGTGCCGATGAGGGCCGCGACGATGCCGATGACGATGGTCGCCAGGATCGAGATGTGCTGCTTGCCCCGGACGACGAGGCGACCGAGCGCCCCGATGATCGCGCCGATGACGATCGCGGTGATGATGCCGGTGATGCCCATGCACACTCCTCAGATCGAGTCAAGGGTCAATTTCCGTGACGTGAGAAAACTAGGGCACTCGGGCCCGTCGCGCCTGTCGAACGGGTCGCGGCCCACGTCAGGACGCATATCCGGGACCCGCCGGAGGCTGGACACGCGCCCAGGACCGCCCCGCACGAGTAGGTTGCGGGTGCCGGCCACCCCACCAGGAGGAGTTCCCCGTGCCCGACGTCGTGCCCGTGGTTCCCGCCCCTCTCGTCGCCGAGCCCGCGGACGCCCCGCCGTACGTGGTCTCGGCCGCGACGACCGTCGTCGTGGACACTGCCGGCGCCCCCGTCGACGACCTCGCGGAGCACCCCGCCGTGCCGGCCGCCGTGCTGGCGGCGGACGTGCTCGGCCGCGCCGCCGGGCACGCCGTCCGGCTCGCGTTCGAGGACCCGGGCGTCCCCGGCGCGGTGCACGTGCGCCTGCTCCCGGACGCCGGGACGTCCGCGGGCACGGACGCCGCCGACGACACCCTGCCGCCCGGCGACGAGGCCTACCGCGTCGTCGTCACGCCGGACGCTGTCCGCCTCGAGGCCCGCACGCCCGAGGGCCTCGTGCACGCCGTCGTCACGTTGCGCCAGCTGCTGCGCGAGCTGCCCGCCGGCGGCGTCGAGGTGCCGGCCGTGCGCGTCGTCGACGCGCCGCGGTACCCGTGGCGCGGCCTGTCGCTCGACGTGGCGCGGCACTTCGTGAGCGTGCCGGACCTCAAGGTCGTCATCGGCCTGCTCGGGCACTACAAGCTGAACGTGCTGCACCTGCACCTCACCGACGACCAGGCGTGGCGCCTCGACCTGCCGTCGCGGCCCGAGCTGGTGCGGCGCTCGAGCGCGCACTCCGTCGACGGGGACCCGGGCGGGCACTACTCGGCGGCGGACTGGGACGAGATACTCACCTACGCGCACGCCCGCGGCGTCCGCGTCGTGCCGGAGATCGACGTCCCCGGGCACGTCAACGCCGCGCAGCACGCGTACGGCGAGCTGAACCCCGACGGGCGTCCCACCGACGAGTACCTCGGCATCGAGGTCGGCTTCTCGCGCCTGCACGACGACCTGCCGGCGACGCACCCCTTCCTCGCGGACGTGTTCGGCGACCTCGCGCGCATGACGCCCGGTGCGTACGTGCACGTCGGCGGCGACGAGGTGCTGACGATGGCGCCGGACGAGTACGCGCGCCTCGTCCGGGCCGCCGCCGACGCGGTCGCCGCGCACGGCAAGGCGGTCGTCGGCTGGCAGGAGGTCGCGCACGTCGACGGCCTGCCGCCGGGCACGGTCGTGCAGCTGTGGGACGACCGCGTCGACCCGGCGCCGTTCGTCGCGGCGGCCGAGCGCGGTGCGCGCATCCTGCTGTCGCCGGGGTCGCGGGTGTACCTCGACATGAAGTACGACGCCGACTTCCCGCTCGGGCTGGAGTGGGCCGGGCACGTCGAACTGCGCGACGCCTACGCGTGGGAGCCGGAGGAGTTCCTGCCCGGCCTGCCGGACGGCGCGGTGATCGGCGTCGAGGCGGCCGTGTGGACCGAGACGTTGCGCACGCTCGACGACCTCACGACGATGCTGCTGCCGCGCCTCGCCGCCGTCGCGGAGGTCGCGTGGAGCGCGCCGGAGCGCCGCGACCTCGCCGACCTCACGCGCCGGCTCACGGCGCACGGCGCGTACTGGGACCGCCTCGGCCTCGCCTGGTACCGCTCGCCGCAGGGCGTCTGGGACGCTCCCGCGTCCTGAGGTCCGGGCGCGCGCCGCGTCACGCGCGGGG
>NZ_JBHUZW010000059.1:0-22066 GCF_042667215.1 Cellulomonas sp. NPDC057328
GGTCCCGGGCGACCGGGACCGCGCCGGCGACGTCGGCCCGGGCGACGTCAGCTCAGGTCGACCTCGGCGTTCTCGCCGCCGTCGTACCGCTCGCCCTTCACCTTCGACTTCACGAGGCTGAACACCGTCGCGAGCCGACCGCCGGGGCTGTCCCAGTACTCCGCGCTCTCCGCCTCGAGCTTGATGAGCCCGACCCCGGGGGTGTCCGGGCCGTCGGGGAACCACGCCTCCGCGGCGGTGCCCCACAGCTCGTGGATCTTGGCCCGGTCGCGCACGACCTCGGCCGTGCCCGACACCGACACCCAGTGCGTCGACCCGGCGAACGCCGCGTTCGCGGGGCCGCCGCCGCGCACCTCGTCCGCCTTGTGGCTGTCCAGGTCCGTGAAGAACCACAGGTCGCCGTCGAACTCGACGTCCTGCACCGCCATCGGCCGGCTCACGAGCGCGCCCGACGGGTCGACCGTGGTCAGCATCGCGATCCGGACGTCCTTGATGAGCTCGGCGACCTTCGCGACGCCCTCGTCCCGGTCCAGGTGCTGCGCCTCGTGCGCCATGGGTGCCTCCCGTCCGCGGCGCCCCGGTGGCGCCCGTCCCTCGCCACGCTAGGCAGCGGTGCGCCGGGCCGCACCCGGTGACCGGCGGTGAGACCACCGTCTCCGGGAACTGTGGGCCCCCGGACGACGGTCTCACCGGAGCGTTCGGTGTCAGGGACGGGCGGCCGCCGCGACGACGGCCGGGGAGTGCGCTCGGGAGGCGCCGACGAGCGCCAGCGCGACCGCGTCGACGCCCGTGCGGTCGGCCAGGGCGACGGCGTCGCGCACGAGCCCCTCGGCGGGTGCGACCAGCCACGTGGCGGTCGCCGTCCACGCCGCCCCGGAGAACGCCTCCGCGTAGGCGAGGCGCTCGCGGCGGCGCGCGGCGTCGGCGTGGTCGGCGGCCACGACCGCCTCGACCTCGAGCACGAGGCGCACCTCGGCCCGGTCGCGGCCGACGGCACGGACCTCGTCCTCGAGGACGTCGACGAGCGCGCGCACCGCGGCGGGGGACGGCAGCGCGGCGGAGTGCACGAGGCGGACGACGTCGGCGCGGGCGGCCGCGAGCGCGAGCGTCGTCTCGGTCAGGGCGTCGGCGTCGAGCAGGAACTCGACGAGCCCGGCCGAGGGGCCGGGCGTCGCCACCTCGACGCGGGGGCGGGCGGCGGGGACGTGCGGGGCGCGGGTGCGCGCGAGAACGGGCTGAGCCACGGGAGGAGGTCCTCGGGTCGAACCGGGTGCGCGGCGAGGGCCGACCGGCCACGGGCGCGCGGGAGCGTCAGCTCAGCGACAACACACCCGGGACGAGAACACGGGGAGAGCGTAGACGCGGGCACCGCCGTGTGACCAGCCCCTGCCGCACGGCGGACGGCCGACGGGTGAAATGTGCGCGTCCGGTATTCCCGGTTCGTCCCTGCGGGGGCCAGTCTGGAGCCACCGAGCGGCGGGGGGCGCCATGCGACGGAGCGGGTGGACGACGGCCGTGGCGGCCGTGACGGTGGCGCTGCTGGCGGTCGCGACGCCGGCCGCGCACGCAGGGCCCGAGCCGGCGCCCGCGGCGGCGCACGAGCCGGTGCCGGACGCCGCGCGGCCCGCCGCCGGGCCGGCCGGCTACTGCGACGGCGACGGGCCCGTGCCGCTGGTCGTCGAGGGCGACCTGATCGTCACGGGCACGTGCTACCTCGGCACGACGACGGTGCTCGGCGACCTCGTCGTCGAGGCGGGCGCCGACGCGCGCATCTCGCCGAGCCGCGTCCGCGGGGACGTCCGGGTCGGCCCCGGCGGCACCGCGTGGCTGTACGCCACGACCGTGGGCGGTGGCGTGCACCTGGACCGCGCGCGCGAGCTGGGCGTCTCCGGGACGGTCGCACGGAGCATCCGCGGCAAGGCCGACTCGGTCGACGTCGCGGACGCCGTCGTGCGCGGCGCGATCAACCTCGCCGCGCCGGAGCGTGTGCGGTACCCCGGCTTCCGGCTGTTCCGCTCGGAGGTCGGCGGCTGGGTCAACGTGTACGGCGGGCAGGTCGAGATCGGCGAGTCGGTGCTGCGGCGCGGGCTCACGCTGTCCTGGGTCCGCGGCGCGGGCGTGTGCGAGGGGCGCGTCGCGGCGGACGTGACGATCCGCCACGCGCGCGGGCCGGTGGAGGTCGGCGGCGTGCCGATGGAGGACCACTGCGCGCTGCACCCGCCGCGCGAGTCGCCCGTCTTCGAGTCCGACCTCCTGGTCCTCGACAACACCGGGGACGTGACGCTGCGCCAGGTCGTGGTGGGCGGCGACCTGGACTGCCGCGGCAACACCGGGCGGCTCCTGCCGGGCGTCCTGCAGGCCGGCGAGCGGCGGGGGCAGTGCGCATGAGGGCCTCGACCGCGCTGGTGACGGCTGCTGCCGTCGTCGCCGCCCTCGTCACCGCGCCGCCGGCCGCGGCGGCACCGGACGCGAGCGCGCGCACGTGCAGCGACAGCGTCGAGCGGACCGTCGTCACGGGCGACGTCGAGGTCGTCGGCACGTGCCGCCTGCTGCGCGTCGTGGTGCTGGGCGACGTGCACGTCGCCCCGGGCGCCTGGGCGTACCTGGTGGACAGCCAGGTGGTGGGCGACCTGCACGTCGGCCGCGACGCCCGCGCGACCGCGCAGGGCACCGACGTGCGCGGCGGCGTGCACCTGGACGACGCGCTCGGCCTGCTGACGACCGGCAGCGTGGGCCGCAGCGTGCGCGGCCGTGCCACCGAGGTGGAGATCACCGGGCGGGTCGCCGGTGCGGTGAACGTCGCGTTCCCGTCGGACGCCGTGCGCACGGGGCTGTCCCTGCGCGGTGCGACGGTCGGCGGCTGGGTGAACGTGTACGGCGGGCAGAACGTCGTCCTCTCCTCGCAGCTCGGACGCGGGCTCACGCTGTCGTGGTCACGCCGCACCGCCGTGTGCGAGACGACGGTGCAGGCCGACGTGACGGTGCGCCGCGCCCGGCGCGACGTGCAGCTCGGTGACGTCAGCCGGCTCGCCCCCGACTGGCTGGGCTGCTCGGTCGAGCGGGTGCCCGTGCGGGGGCAGTACCTCGGCGACCTCGTGCTGGAGGACAACGTCGCGGCCGTCGCGGTCGAGAACACGGACGTCGCGGGCGACCTCGTCTGCCGGCGCAACGACGTGGTCCCGGTGCTGACGCCCGACGTCACGGTCGGTGGCAGCCGCGTCGGGCAGTGCGGATGACCGCGCACGGGACCGTGCCGGCGGGATCGAGCCCGGAGGGGACGATGACACGGACGCGCAGGACCGTGGTGACCGTGCTGGCGGCGACGCTGGCGACCGTGCTGCTCGTGCCGCCCGCGGCGGCGGGCGCCCCGGCCGCGGCGACCTGCACGGAGGAGGCCGCCCCGTCGGGGACGACCGTGCGGGGCGACCTGCACGTGGCGCCGGGCTGCCAGGTCCGGCACGTGTGGGTGCGCGGGGACGTGCACGTGGCCCCGCGTCCCGCCGACTGGGAGGGGCCGGCGGAGGCGATCCTGTGGGACGTCCGCGTCGACGGGGACGTGCACGTCGGCCGGGACATGACCTTCTCGGCGCAGAACTCGCGGGTCGACGGCAGCGTGCACCTCGACGACGCCTTCGGGGCCTCCGTCGACGGCATCGTGGGCGGGGACGTCGAGGGCAGCACCGTGCGCGGCGGCCTCAGCGGGCAGGTCGCCGGCTCGGTGGACGTGCAGCTGCCCGTGCGGGCCGTGGACGACCCGGACCCGGGGTTCTCGCTGCGCCGCGCCGAGGTGGGCGGCTCCGTCGCCGTGACGGGCGGGACCGCGCTCGTGACGAACTCGTGGCTGCACGCCGGGCTGGCCGTGACCGACGCGTACGGCGTGCTCGTCGCCGAGTCGCGCGTCGACGCCGACGTCGTGGTGCAGGACTCCCGCGGCGCCGTGCACCTCGGCGACCTGCACGAGGTGTTCGTCGAGGGCCCGCCCGACTGGCTCGACGACGGGCAGCAGGAGCAGAGCGCCTACGGCGGCGACCTGCTGGTGCGGCGCAACGCGGGCGCGGTCACGGTCGGGCACGTCGACGTGGCGGGCGACCTGGCGTGCGCCGGCAACGCCGTCGCGCCGACCGTGCAGGGGTCCGCCGTGGTCGCCGGTGCCCGGACCGGGCAGTGCGCACCGGCGGCCGGCACGCCGCCACCGGCGCCCCCGGCGCCCGCCCCGGTCCCCGACCCGTACGTCTGCGCGGGCGAGCCCACGCCGCCGACGATCGTCCCGGGCGACCTCGTGGTGACCGGCGACTGCGACGTGCGCGGCGTGCGCGTGCTCGGCGACGTGCACGTGCGCACGACCGCGTTCCTGTCCTTCGGCGGCCGGGTCGCCGGCGACGTGCACCTCGGGCCCGGCGCGCGCGTGCAGGCGCTGGCGACGACGGTCGGCGGCGGCGTGCACCTCGACCGGGTCGCGTCCCTCGAGCTCACCGGGACGGTCGGGCGCAGCGTGCGCGGCAAGGCGGCGCAGGTGCGGCTCGGCCAGCTCGACGTGGCCGGCGCGGTCAACGTCGCAGCACCCGAGGGGGTCGCCGGCACGGGCCTCCTGCTCAGCCAGACGCGCGCCGGCGGGTGGGTCAACGTGCACGGCGGCACCACGCACGTCGTCGACTCCGAGCTGTCCCGCGGGCTGACGTCGTCGTGGGCCCGCGCCGCGCACGTCTGCGGGACGAGCGTGCTCGCGGACGTCGCCGTCCAGGACGCCCAGGGGGCCGTGCGGGTCGGTGGACGCCCTACCGCCGACGGGTGCGCCGGCGACGGCACGCCGGTCGGCAACGCGTTCGCCGCGGGCCTCCTGCTCGACGACAACCGGAGCAGGCCCGTCGTGCGCAGCACCGCGGTCGGCGGCGACCTCGCCTGCCGGCTCAACGCCGGGCGGCCGACGGTGGGCCCCGACGTGACGGTCGGCGGCGCGCGCACCGGTCAGTGCGCGTGAGCGCGGCGCCGTGAGCACGGCGCCTGCTCCGGTCAGCGCGCGAGCAGCTCCCGCAGCCGCCACGCGTCCCGCACGGCGTTCCCGCCGCCGTCGTTGTTGAAGTACGCGACGACGTCGCGGCCCTGCGCGTCCCACTCCCCGATCCGGTCGGCCCACCACCGCAGGTCGTCGTCGCCGTAGGAGCCGGCGTACAGGTGGTGGTGGTCCGGGCCGTGCAGGCGCACGTAGACGAGCCGGGACGTGGCCCGCAGGACGCACGGGATCCCCGCGCCGGAGACGACGCAGTACGCGGCGCCGTGCCGCGCGAGCAGGTCGAACACGGCGTCGTGCTGCCACGACGGGTGCCGCAGCTCGACGGCGACCTGCACCCAGCCGGGCAGCGTGCCGAGGAAGTGGCCCAGCCGCGCGTCGTCGCGCCCCATGTCGGGCGGCAGCTGGACGAGCAGCGCCTCGCGGCGGCCGCGCAGCTCGTGCCAGCAGCGCGTGATCCGCTCCGACCAGACCTCCGGCCCGTACAGCCGGCGCGCGTGCGTGAGGCCGCGCGGCGCCTTCACCGACATCGTGAACCCGTCCGGCAGCCGCTCCCGCCAGCTCGCGAACGCCGGCTCGCGCGGCCACCGGTAGAAGCTCGCGTTCAGCTCCACGGTGTCGAACGCCTCGACGTACCGGGCGAGCCGCTGCGCCGCCGGCAGCCCCGGCCGGTACAGCACGCCGTCCCAGTGGTCGTACGACCAGCCGGACGTGCCGATGCGGATCGTCATGCGAGCACCGTGCCGTGCGCGGCGGGGCCGCGCAGGTCGGCGCCCGGCGAGGTGTGCCGGATGCCGACCCGCGGGCGTGCTGCAGCGCGGACGGAACCGGGACGAGGGCCGGGTGAAATGTCCGGTCCGGGTGTTCCCGGACCGGCCCCGTACCCGTCACGCTGGCCGGACCGGCAGCGGCAGGGGGGCCATGCGAGGACGGACGGGACGCAGACGAGCGCGCGCGGGCGTGGGGGTGGCGGCGGCAGCCCTGCTCGTCCTCGCCGACGCGGTGCCCGCGGCGGCGTCACCGGTCGACGTGGTGTGCGCATCGGACGTCCGCCTCCCGCCGGTCGTCACGGGCGACCTGGTCGTGCGTGACATGTGCAGCGCCAGCGCGTCGTCGATCGCCGGGGACGTGCGCGTCGAGGCCGGTGCCGCGGCGGACCTGCGAGCGGTGGACGTCGGCGGTGACGTCCTCGTCGCCCCACGGGCCAACGTGAGCCTGCATGCCGTCGACGTGGCGGGCGGCGTCCGGCTCGACGACGCCGGGTACCTCGGGCTGCACGGCAGCGACGTCGGACGCAGCGTGCGCGGCAGCATGCGGGACGGCTGGCTGCTCGGCACCTACGTCCGCGGTGCGGTGAACCTCTGGGCCCACGAGGGCACGCGGCCGACCAGGATCACCTTCGTCGGCGCGCGCACCGGCGGCTGGGTGAACCTGGTCCGTGCGGACGTCACGATCCGCTCGGCCGACCTCGGCCGCGGGCTGACCCTCACGGGCGTGCCCCGCGGCGAGCTGTGCGGGCTCAAGGTCGCCGCCGACGTCACGGTGCAGCGCTCGCGCGGTCCGGTCCGGGTCGGCGGTCGGACGAGCGGGGCGGGCTGCGAGGACGCTCGCCCGGCGGCGTTGATGACGTTCGGCGCCGGCCTGCACCTGCTCGACAACCGCGCCGCCGTGCTCGTCCAGGACGTCCACGTCGCCGGTGACGCGGTGTGCGCGGGCAACGCCGAGCCCGCCCGCGTGGTGGGCACGGTCGACGGCACCCGGGACCCGCGGTGCGGGTGACGGCGCGCGACACCGTCCTGCCGGTCGTCCTGGGTCGCGCGCGCCGGGCCCTCGCGGCGGCCGTCGTCGCGTCGCTCACCCTCGCAGCACCGGCGGCCACGGCACCGGCCGTCGCTGCGACCGCCGCCCCGGTGGTGACGGTCTGCCGGGACTCGGACCTGCCGTACTGGCCCACGGTCGTCGCCGGTGACGTCCACGTCGTCGGTCACTGCTGGCTGACCGGGCTGGTGGTGACGGGGGACGTCGTCGTGACACCCGGCGCGGTGCTGTCGGCGGACGGCCTGCGGCTCCAGGGCGACCTGCGCCTGCGGGGCGGGAGCTCGGCGTGGGTGCGTTCGTCACGCATCGGCGGGGGCGTGCAGGCCGAGGGCGCGGCCGAGCTGGGTCTCGACGGCGTGCGCGTGGCCCGCTCGGTACGCGGACGGATCGCCGAGACGACGATCGAGAGCACCGTCGTCGCCGGCGCCGTGAACGTCGCGGCACCCGACGACGGTGCGCCGGGTCAGGGCCTGCACCTGCTGCGCTCCACGGTGGGCGGCTGGGTCAACGTGCACGCGGGCCACGACGACATCGCGTGGTCGACGCTGTCCCGGGGGCTCACGCTCTCCTGGACACGCAGCGCGATCGTCTCCGAGAGCACCGTGCTCGGCGATGTCACGGTGCGCCGTGCCGCCGGCACCGTCCGGCTCGGCGGATGGCGGTGGCACCCCCTCGGGTGGTCGCGGCCCTTCGCCGGACCCACGGACGTCGGCGGTGACCTGGTGCTCGAGGCGAACGACGCCGCGCCCGTCCTGACGACGCTCGACGTCGCCGGTGACCTGCTCTGCACCGGCAGCTCCCGTGCGCCGGAGATCGCCGACGACGTCGTCGTCGCGGGTGCGCGCACCGGCCGGTGCAGCTGACCCGCGTCCCGGTCCCCCGTCAGAGCGGGCGGGCGAACCAGAGCAGGTCCGGGGTGCTCGACCAGTCGACGGCCGGCCGCACCGGGCGGTAGCCGAGCCGCAGGTACAGGCCGATCGACGTCGGCGCCCGGACGCCCGTGTCGAGCACCGCCGTCGTGCAGCCGCGCGCGCGGGCGGCGTCCGCGGCCGCCGTCATGAGCGCGTGCCCGACGCCCCGGCCGCGCAGCGCGGGGGTCACGTACAGGCGCTTGACCTCCGCCCACCCGTCCGGCCACGGCGCCGGGGCGCGGCGCACCGCCGCGCAGCCGACCGCCGCGCCGTCGACCCGTGCGACGAGCGTGGCGAGCACGCCCTCGCCGGCGTGCGCGTCGGCGCGGGCGAGCGCGGCGTCGTCCGGGCCGGCGTCGTCCGGGCCGGCGTCGTCGCCGGGCGTGCGGGCGGCCAGCTCGACGACCATGGCGCGGCGCAGGGCCACCGCCTCGGGGTCGTCCCACGCGACGGGCGCGATGGTGACCTCGGCGGGCGGCGCGGGCGCCACGGCGGGCGCGGCCCGGAGGTCCTTCGCGAAGCAGCGCGAGTCCGGTGCGTCCGCGTACTCGCCCCACCGCGGGACGGGCCGGTAGCCGGCGGCCAGGTAGAGGCCGATCGCCTCCGGCTGCAGCACGCCCGTCTCCAGGACGAGCCGGCGCAGGCCGCGTGCGCGCGCGGCGTCCTCGAGCTCCGTCAGGACGCGGCGGGACAGCCCGCGCCCGCGCCAGGCGGGGCGCACGTACATGCGCTTGAGCTCGCCCGTGCCGGTGCCGAGCTCCGGCGCGTCGCGCAGGGCGCCGCTCGCGACGGGCTCGTCCTCGACGCGCAGCACGAGCATCACGGCGATCGTCTCGCCGGTCATGTCGTGGCCGATGTCGTCCTCGCCGTACCGCTCGCGCAGCTCGGCCTGCTGCGCGTCGCGCAGGCGCCGGGCGTCGGGGTCGTCCCAGGGGACAGCCGTGACCCGGACGTCGGCCGACGTCACGGCGTCAGCCGACGAGCGCGCGCAGCACCGACGTGAAGAACCGCAGGCCGTCGGTGCCGCTGCGCGGGCCCTGCGCGCCGTCGGGGCCGAAGCCCGGCTCGACGGCGTGCTCCGGGTGCGGCATGAGGCCGACGACGTTGCCCGCGGCGTTGGTGATGCCGGCGATGTCGCGGCGCGAGCCGTTCGGGTTGCTGCCCTGGTAGCGGAACACGACCCGGCCCTCGCCCTCGAGCTCGTCGAGCGTGCGCTCGTCCGCGACGTACTGGCCGTCCTGGTTCTTCAGCGGGATCGTGATGTCCTCGCCGCGCTCGAACTCGCGCGTCCACGCCGTGTCGCTGTTCTCGACCGTGAGCACCTGCTCGCGGCACAGGAAGTGCAGGCTCTCGTTCTTGATCATCGACCCGGGCAGCAGGTGCGCCTCGGTGAGGACCTGGAACCCGTTGCAGATGCCGAGCACGGGCAGGCCCTTGCCGGCGGCCTCGACGACCTCGCCCATGACGGGCGCGAACCGGCTGATCGCGCCGGCACGCAGGTAGTCGCCGTACGAGAACCCGCCGGGCAGCACGACCGCGTCGACGTCCTTGAGGTCCGCGTCCGCGTGCCACAGCGCGACGGGCTCGCCGCCGGCCAGGCGCACGGCGCGGGCCGCGTCGCGGTCGTCGAGCGTGCCGGGGAACGTGACGACGCCGATGCGGGTCATCAGGCCAGGCCCTCGCTCGTCACCGTCGCGGCGGCGTCGGCCTCGATGTCGGCGACGCGCACGACGTCCTCGATCACCGGGTTCGACAGGACCTGCTCGGCGGCGGCCGCGGCGGCCTCGAGCACCTCGGGCGTCACCGGCCCGTCGACCTCGAGCTCGAACCGCTTGCCCTGCCGGACGGACGTGAACTGCCCGAAGCCCAGGCGCGGCAGCGCGCCGGCCACGGCCTTGCCCTGCGGGTCGAGGATCTCCGGCTTCGGCATCACGTCGACGACGACTCGTCCCACGGGTGTGCTCCCAGGTTCACGGCAACGGGGGTCGGACCGATCCTACGGCCCCGCGCGGGGCGACCGGGGCGGCGTCCGCGGACGGGGTCCCCGCACCGCCGCCGCGTCAGGGCGACGGCGTGGGCCGCCCCGCCGGGCCCTGTCCCTCCACCGGGTCCACCGGCACGAGTCCGGGGCGCGGCAGGTCCACCGCGGGCGGGAGCCCGTCCGCCAGCGCCCGCACGACGTCGACCGCGACGAGCCCCGGACGGCCGGCGACCCAGCGCCACGTGCTCACGACGACGGGCGCGGCCGCCAGCGCGACCGTGAGCAGCAGCGTCCCCCACTGCCCGTGGACGTCGCCGCCGAGCAGGAGGGCCACGACCCCCAGGACGGCCGCGGCCGCCGCGACCGGCCCGGCGAGCAGGGGGCCGGGGGTGGCCTCGACGACCCGTCGCCCCGGCTGCGGGGGCGGGTCGGCGAGCCACCGCCGGCGGTGGCGCGCCGCCGCGGCGACCGCGCCGCCCACGACCAGGGCGGCCGCGGGGGCGACCGCCGAGGCGGGCTCCGCGTCGCCGCGCGCGGCGACGACCGCGAGGACCCCGCCGGCGCCCGCCACGAGCACGGCGACCGTGAGCACGGCCGCGCGTGCCGCGGGCCGCGCGGCGACCCGGTCCCGCAGCACCACCGCACGGCGCGCGCCGCCGTCGGCGGCGGTCTCGCCCGCCCCGGGCAGCAGGTGCCGCTCCGCCGCGCGCTGCCGTCGCCGCGTGTCCAGCCCGCACTCGATCGCGACGAGCACGAGGGCCCAGGCGACCACGCCCACCGCCTCGTCGGCGCCCTCGATGCCGGCGAGGAGCGACGCGGCGAGCGGCGCCAGGTACGCGAGTCGCCACAAGAACTCCCGCAGCGGCCGCCACGGCGCCTCGAGGTCCGCGCGGACCCACGGCCGGTACCGCGCGGGCACGGGGCGCTCGAGCAGCCGGTACCCGGCCACGACGTGCAGGGGCGGCCGGGCGCGCCGGCGCGTCTGCAGGCCCGACCACACCAGCGGCAGCCCCGCGCGCAGGCCGACGCGGCGCGCCCCGGGCTCCGCCAGGTCCGCGAGCAGCGACGTCATCTCGTCGCCGCGCCGCGCCCGCCACACCGGCGGGTACGCGAGGAGCCACCGGCGCGCCGACCGGGCGAACGCCGGGTCGACGCCGGGCAAGTCCTGCCCGTCCCGGTGCGCGCTCACCACGCACCACCCGTCGCCGGCCGCGGTGCCACGAGGCGGCGCGCCCGTGCGGCGAGGGCCGTCAACCGGTCGGTGTGCGCGGCGAGCGCCTCGCGGCCGGCACCCGTGAGCCGGTAGTACCGGCGCAGCCGACCGTCGACGACCTCCTCGCCCGAGGCCTCCGCCCACCCGGCGGCGACGAGGCGGTCGAGCACGCCGTACAGCGTCCCGGCGCCGAGCCGGACCTCGTCGTCCGAGAGGTCGCGGACGGCCTGGACGATGCCGTACCCGTGCCGTGGCTCCTCGGCGAGCGCCAGGAGCACGAGGTAGCTCTGCTCGGTGATCCGCACGGCCGATATATATCGCGCGACGACCCATCCGCGCCACCCTGCTCGCCACCGTGCCCGCCACCCTGCCCGCCACCGTGCCCGCCACCCTGCCCGCCACCGTGAACGCCTCCCGGTGCACCGAAGGGGCTCTGGCGCCCGCACGGCGGCCGGGATCCGCGAACGGGGGCCCCGTCGACGCCTCGGGGACGCGCACCCGACGGTGCGAGGACCCTGGGGCGTGTCGGCGCCCGCCGCTAGCGTGCGGCGGGTGACGACCACTCCCCCGTCCGGCCCCGCCGGCTACGACCCCGACTTCCTCGGGCCCCGCGTGCCGCTGCCCGTCGTCGGCCGCCCGGTGCGGGAGCTGCCCGCCACCCACTTCACGGTGCTGCTCGACCCCGTGCGCCGGCTCGCGGCCGCGACCGCGGTCAACGTCGACGGCGCGGCGCTGCGGGACGTGCCGCGCGGCGACGACTGGCACCTCGACCCGCGCGTCCCCGCCGGCGAGCAGGCCGGCCCGGAGCTGTACGCGCGCAACGACCTCGACCGCGGCCACCTCGTGCGCCGGCGCGACCCCGTGTGGGGCGACCCCGGCGTCGCCGCGCGCGCCAACCGGGAGACGTTCGCCTACCCCAACGCGGCCCCGCAGGCCGCCGGCTTCAACCAGGGTGCACAGCTGTGGGTCGGGCTCGAGGACCACGTGCTCGAGCACGCGCAGGCGCAGCGGCTGCGCATCAGCGTGCTCACCGGGCCGGTGCTGGCGGACGACGACCCCGTCTACCGGGGCGTCGCGATCCCGCGGCGGTTCTGGAAGGTCGCGGCATGGGCGCGCGACGGGGGACGGGCGCTCGCCGCGACGGCGTTCGTCCTCGACCAGTCCCCGCAGCTCGACGACGGCGCGCTGCGGGCCGCGACCGCCGACGCGCAGGCCGCCGGCGACCCGCCGCCCCTCGGCCCGTTCCGCACCTTCCAGGTCCCCGTCGCGGACGTCGCCGACCTCACCGGCCTGGACCTCGGCCCCCTGCCGGCGGCGGACGTGCTCGCCGGTGTGACCGCGCAGGGCGCGGCGTGGCTGCGGCTGGGCACCGCGGCGGACGTGCGCCTGGGCTGACGCGCGCCGGACCGACGCGCCCGCGCTCAGGTGCGCCGGGCGACGCGCGCCCCGACGGGCGTGCACGGGCACCGGTCGCGGCGGAGGACCCGTGCGATCATCGCCGCGTGGAGCTCCCCGTCGCCTGGTCCGTCGTCCTCGTCCTCACCGGGGCGTGGAACCTGCTGATCTGGCCGCGGTTCTGGCAGCGCATCGCCGCCGACCCGCGCTCCCGCGACGCCGACGGCCGCGCCACGCGGTTCCGCACGGTGCACGCGGTGCTGATCGCCGTGTCCCTCGTGCTCGGCGTCGCCGTGGGCGTGCTCGGGGTGCTCACGCTCCTCTGAGCGCCTGTGCGCCGGCGCGCACGGCGCCCGCCGTCGGAGCGGGCGGCCCGGCGTCAGAGGGCCAGCGCCCGACCCGTCAGCCGCTCGTACGCCTCGAGGTAGCGGTCGCGCGTGCGCTCGACGACGTCGGCGGGCAGGGCCGGCGGCGGCGCGTCCCCGGCGCGGTCCCACCCCGACGCGGGCGACGTGAGCCAGTCGCGCACGAACTGCTTGTCGAAGCTGGGCTGCGCGTGCCCCGGCTCCCACCGGTCGGCGGGCCAGAACCGCGACGAGTCGGGCGTCAGCACCTCGTCGCCGAGCGTCACGGCGCCCGTCGTGGGGTCGGTGCCGAACTCGAGCTTGGTGTCGGCGAGGACGACGCCCCGCTCGCGCGCGACCCCCTCCGCCCGCGAGTACACCGCGAGCGTGAGGTCGCGCAGCGTCTCGGCGGTCTCCGGCCCGACGAGGTCGACGACCGCCGAGAACCGCACGTTCTCGTCGTGCTCGCCCAGTGCCGCCTTGGTCGCCGGCGTGAAGATCGGCGTCGGCAGGCGCGAGCCGTCGACCAGGCCGGCGGGCAGCGCGATGCCGGTGACCTCGCCGCCCGCGCGGTACTCCGCCAGCCCCGACCCGGTGAGGTAGCCGCGGGCGACGCACTCCACCGGGAACATCTCGAGGCGGCGGCACACCATCGCGCGCCCGGCCACGGCGTCGGGCACGTCGGTCGTCACCACGTGGTTCGGCACGAGGTCGGCGAGCTGCTCGAACCACCACAGGCTCAGCTGCGTCAGCACGACGCCCTTGCCGGGGATGCCGGGCTCGAGGACGTGGTCGTAGGCGGAGACGCGGTCGCTCGCGACGACGAGCACGACGTCGCCGTGCAGGTCCCGCAGCGCGATCCCGGCGGTGGTGTCGTCCGGCTCGTACAGGTCGCGGACCTTGCCGGAGTAGACGTGCCGCCAGCCGGGCAGGTCGGGGGTGGGTGTCGCGTCGCTCACGCGCCCAGTGTGCCGTGCGGGCGGGTTGCGCCTGGTCCGTGTCCGCAGGTCGCGCGGGACGGCCGTCGGCGTCGTGACCCGTCAGAGCGCGCGGTGCGTCCAGCGCCCCGCGACGAGCGTCCCGCCGACGCGCACGCCCCGCACCGACCCCGCCGCGGCGAGCAGCGCCGCCGGGTCGTCGTCCAGCACGGCCACGTCCGCCGGTCCGCCGACGCGCAGCCCCAGCGGCTCCCCGTCCACCGACGCACCGAGTGCCACGTCCAGCGGGAGCCGCTGCTCGGGGTGCCACGCCGGCCGGCCGTCGCGCCGCCGGGTCACGGCCGCGTCGACGGCCGCCCACGGGTCGAGCGGCGCGACGGGCGCGTCCGAGCCGAGCGCGAGGCGCACCCCGGCGGCGTGCAGGGCCGCGTACGCGAACGCGTCGCCCGCGCGCCCGGCCCAGTACCGGTCGACGACGTCGCGGTCGTCCATCGCGTGCTCCGGCTGCACGCTCGCGACGACGCCCAGCGCGGCGAACCGGCGGACGTCGTCGGCCGTGACGAGCTGCGCGTGCTCGACCGAGCCGCGCGCGCCGGTGGCCGCGAACGCGTCGAGCGCGATGCCGTTCGCCGCGTCGCCGATCGCGTGCACCGCGCACGTCAGCCCGTGCGCCTCGGCGCGCGCCATGAGCGGCCGGAGGCGGTCGGGCGGCACCGTGAGCACGCCGTGCGCGTCGGCGCCGTGCAGCCCCGGGTACGGGTCGTGGCACCAGGCCGTGCGCGTGTTGAGCGCGCCGTCCGTGATGACCTTGAGCGGCCCCTGCGTCACGAGCCCGGTGGGCTCGAGCGGGTCGCCGGTGCGGAGCCCCTCGGCGAGCAGCGCGTCGAGGTGCTGCTCCCACACGCCCGCCCGGACCCGCACGGGCAGCCCGGACGTCGCGCGGCGCCGCCACACCGTGCGGTTGTCCGCGATCTCGAGGTCGACGACGCCGACCACGCCGCGCGCCGCGGCGTCGCGCAGGGCGGCGTCGACGAGCGCGTCGGCCGTGGCGTCGTCCACGCGATCGAGGGCGGCCATCCGGTCCATCCACTCGGCCTCGCGCACGAGGCCGCTCGTCCGCGCCGGCACGCCCAGGTGCCGGAGCCCGGCCGTCGACGCCCACGCGCAGTGCAGGTCGCCGGACACGAGGACGACGGGCACGTCGCCCGCGACCGCGTCGAGCAGCGCCGCGGTCGGCCGGTCCGGCCACAGCGCGTCCCGGAAGCCCTGCCCCACGAGCGGCACGCCGGGCCCCGCGGGCCCGCCCTCCCGCCGGTCCGCCGAGGCCCGGTCCGCCGCGACCCGCTCCGCCACGAGCCGCGCGGCGTGCGCCGCCGACGTCGCCCCCGACACGTCGAGGCGCGCCCGCGCGAGCGCCCACTGCGTGACGTGCGCGTGCGCGTCCCAGAGGCCCGGCAGCAGCGTCCGCCCAGCGACGTCGACGGGCTCGGCGCCCCGGACCACCTCCGCGGGCAGCGTGCCCGTCGGGGCGACCGCCGCCACCCGGCCGTGCGTCAGCAGCACGTCGACGAGCGCGTCGTCGCGGCGGGGGCTCGCGTGCCCGTCCCCGCGCCCGGCACCGTGGTCGGCACCGTGCCCGTCCCTGTGCCCGTCCCTGTGCCGCCGTGCCCGGCGCAGCAGCACGGGCGGCGCCGCGCGGTCCGCCCGGCCCGTCATGCCGCCTCCTCGCCGCCGGCGCGCCGCAGCGGCGCGGTCAGGCGTCCGCCGCCTCGCTGACCGCGAGCGCGATGTCCGTGCGGTGGTGCGCGCCGCCGAGGTTGATGCTCTCGACCGCGACGTACGCGGCGCGGCGCGCGGCGGTGAGGGTCTCCCCCACGCCGACGACCGACAGCACGCGCCCGCCCGCCGACACGAGCAGCGGCGCGTTCAGCGGGTTCTCGCCGGTCTCACCCGTGGTGCGCACGGCGGTGCCGGCGTGCAGGACGTGCACCCCGGGGACCGTCTCGGCCGCCTCGACGCCGGTGATGGGGTCGCCCGTGCGGGGCGCCTCCGGGTAGCCCTCCGACGCGACGACGACCGTCACGGCGGCGTCCGCGCGCCAGTGCAGCGGCTCCAGCTCCGCCAGGCGCCCGGTCGCGGCGGCCCGCAGCACCCGCCCCAGCGGCGTCGCGAGCCGGGCCAGCACGACCTGCGTCTCCGGGTCGCCGAAGCGGGCGTTGAACTCGACGACCCGCACGCCACGGCTCGTCAGGGCGAGCCCGCAGTACAGGACCCCGACGAACGGCGTCCCGCGCCGCGCCATCTCCGCGACGGTCGGGCGCGCGACGGTCTCGACGACCTCGTCGACCAGGCCCTCGGGCGCCCACGGCAGCGGCGAGTACGCGCCCATGCCGCCGGTGTTCGGCCCGGCGTCGCCGTCGAGCGCACGCTTGAAGTCCTGCGCCGGCACGAGCGGCACCACGTCCGTGCCGTCCGACAGGACGAACAGCGACACCTCCGGGCCGTCGAGGTACTCCTCGACGACGACCGTCCCGCCGTCCTTGGCGAGGCACGCCTGCGCGTGCGCGAGCGCCGCGTCGCGGTCGTCCGTGACGACGACGCCCTTGCCCGCCGCCAGCCCGTCGTCCTTGACGACGTACGGCGCGCCGAACGCGTCGAGGGCGGCGACCGCCTCGTCGACCGTCGTCACGACGCGCGGCTCGGCGGTCGGCACGCCCGCGGCGGCCATGACCTCCTTGGCGAACGCCTTGGAGCCCTCGAGCCGGGCGGCCTCGCGCGACGGCCCGAAGACCGGCACCCCCGCCTCCCGCACCGCGTCGGCGACGCCCGCGACGAGCGGCGCCTCCGGGCCGACCACGACGAGGTCGACGCCCAGCGACGTCGCCAGCTCCGCGACGGCCGCGCCGTCGAGCGCGTCGACCGGGTGCAGCTCGGCGTGCACGGCCATCCCCGGGTTCCCCGGGGCCGCGTGCAGCGCGGTGACCTCCGGGTCCAGCGACAGCGCGCGGACGAGGGCGTGCTCACGGGCACCGGTGCCGACGACGAGGATCTCCACGGGCGCCGAGCGTACCGGCCGGGACGCGCCGCCCCTGCTGGACGCCCGTCCGCGGACGCCCGTGCGAGGACGCCCGTGCAAGGAGGGGTCCCCGCACGGGCGTCCCGCCCGGTTCAGCCCAGGAGCTCGTGCCGGATGATCGTCGCCTCGCGGCCCGGGCCGACGCCGACCGACGAGATCCGCGTGCCCGAGACGTCCTCGAGGAACTGCAGGTACCGCTGCGCGTTGCGCGGCAGGTCGTCCATGTCGCGCGCGCCGGTGATGTCCTCGGTCCAGCCGTCGAGGTACTCGTAGACCGGCTTCGCGTGGTGGAAGTCGCTCTGGTCGACCGGCATGTCCTCGACGCGGCGGCCGTCGACGTCGTACGCGACGCAGACGGGGATGCGGTCGCGGCCCGTCAGCACGTCGAGCTTCGTCACCACGAGGTCCGTGAGCCCGTTGACGAGCGACGCGTACCGGACGACGACGGCGTCGTACCAGCCGGTGCGGCGCGGCCGCCCGGTCGTCGTGCCGAACTCGCCGCCGGTCTGGCGCAGCCACTCGCCGTCGTCGTCGAGCAGCTCGGTCGGGAACGGGCCCTCGCCGACGCGCGTCGTGTACGCCTTGGCGACCGCGACGACGCGGTCGATGCGGGTGGGCCCGACGCCGGAGCCCGTGCACGCGCCGCCGGCGGTGCACGCCGACGACGTCACGAACGGGTACGTGCCGTGGTCGACGTCGAGCATCGTGGCCTGACCGGCCTCGAAGACGAGCGTCCTCCCCTCGTCGAGCGCGCGGTTCAGCACGGTCGGCGTGTCCGCGACCATCGGGCGCAGGCGCTCGGCGTGGCGCAGCAGCTCGTCGACGGTCTCGTCGACCGTGATCGCGCGGCGGTTGTAGACCTTCACGAGCAGGTGGTTCTTCTGGTCGAGGGCGCCCTCGACCTTCTGCCGCAGGATCTTCTCGTCGAACAGGTCCTGCACGCGGATGCCGACGCGGTTGATCTTGTCCGCGTACGTCGGGCCGATGCCGCGGCCCGTCGTGCCGATCCGGCGCTTGCCGAGGAAGCGCTCGGTGACCTTGTCCATCGTCCGGTGGTACGGCGCGATGACGTGCGCGGCCGACGACACCAGCAGGCGGGACGTGTCCACGCCGCGCGCCTCCAGCGCCTCGATCTCCTCGAACAGCACCTCGATGTCGACGACGACACCGTTGGCGATCACCGGGACGACGCCGGGCGTGAGGATGCCGGACGGCAGCAGGTGCAGCGCGTACTTCTCGCCCTCGATCACGACCGTGTGCCCGGCGTTGTTGCCGCCGTTGAACTTCACGACGTAGTCGGTGCGGTCGCCGAGCTGGTCGGTCGCCTTGCCCTTGCCCTCGTCGCCCCACTGGGCGCCGAGCACCACGACGGCGGGCATGCAGATCACCACTTCCTGCTGCCTGCGGTGCGGCTCCGCCCGCAGACGGGCGCGAGCGGGCTCGCGGCGCGGGTGACCCGGGCGCGGGCGGCAGTGACCCGCGGCCACCCGGAAGGGTACCGGAGCGGGCCGTCGGGCCGCCGACCGGGGCCCCGCGGCGGACCGGCCCCGGTCGCTGCGGGCGCTCAGCGCAGCGCGCGCACCTCGTCCGCGGACGTGCCCGAGTCGGTGAGGAACCGGCGGCAGCGCTCGCCCTCGTCGGTCTCGCCGATCGCGTCGGCCGCCTCCGCGAGCGCGAGCAGCGCGCGCAGGAAGCCCTGGTTCGGTTCGTGCGCCGCCGGGATCGGGCCCTGCCCGCGCCACCCGGCGCGGCGCAGCGCGTCGAGGCCCCGGTGGTAGCCGGTCCGGGCGTACGCGTACGCCGCGACCGGGTCGTCCGCCCGCTCCGCGAGCAGCGCCCACACCAGCGACGACGCCGGCACGACGCGCGCGGCGTCGCGGGGGTCGGCGCCCGTCGCGAGCGCGGTGCGCGCGGCACCGTCGGGGCCGTCGGCGGGCAGGAGCGTCGGGGCGGGGCCGTCCAGGAGGTTCTCGTGCGCCATGGCGCCAGTGTGCACCGCCTCCGCCCGGCGCCGCGCCCGCGCACCCGGCCGGCGACCGGACCGGATCCCGGACAGCGACCGGACACGGACCGGACACCGGCCGGACGGGCACCGGAACCACCCGCCGCGGGCGTGCGCCGCGGTGGGAGCGCGGCTACAGTCGAACGGCCGACCAGCAGCCGTGACCGCGGCTCCCCTCCCGGCCGGCACCGTCGCACCGGAGCAGCATGATCGAGATATCGACGTCGTCGACGACCACGACCCTCGTCATCGCGGGCGACCTCGACCTCGCGGAGCGCGACCAGTTCCCCGAGGTGACCGCGCGGGTGGTCGGCCTGCGCCGGCAGCTGCTGGTCATCGACATGTGCCGCGTCACGTTCATGGACTCGACCGGCGCGGCGTTCCTCATCTCGCTCGCCGACGCGGGCCGGCGTCGCGGCGGCGCCACCGTGCTGCGCGGCGCCGCGGAGCGGGACCTGTTCGTCCTCGAGATCTGCGGCGCGCTCGACCTGTTCCGCATCGACACGGTGCACGGCTGCGAGCCCGTCGACGGCGCGCCGGAGCCGGACACGGCGGACGCGCAGGCCTGACGCCCCGCCGGGCGCACCCGCCCGGCTCAGCCCTCGCGCGTCACGGCTCGCGCGTCACGCCTCGCGGGTCACGCCTCGCGGGCCGACCGCGGCAGCGCGCCCGGGCGCACCTTCGCCCACACCACCTTGCCCCCGCGGGACTGCCGCCAGCCCCAGTCGGACAGCCGCTCGACGATCTGCATGCCGAACCCGCCGACCCGCCCCGGGTGGCCGTCGGTCGTCACGGGCGGCGTCGGGTTCGCGTCCTCGACCTCGATGCGCAGGCCGTCGCCGGTGTCGTGCAGCTGCAGCGCGACGTGCCCCCAGCCGTGCAGCACGGCGTTCGCGACGAGCTCGCTGACCACCAGCTCGGCGTTCGACGCGTCGCGGACCTCCCACGCCTCGCACGTGCGCAGCACCGCGTGCCGCGCCCGCGCGATCGACGCCGGCTCGCTGGGCAGCGACCAGCGCCGCCGCCGCGGGCTCGTCGTGCCCGCGAGGTCGTCGTCCGGGTCGGGGACGCGCACCACGACCACGGCGACGTCGTCCTCCGGGTGGTCCGCGAGACGGGACAGCAGGTCCTCGCCGATGCCCGGGGCGTCGCGCGCGGTGATGCTCGCGGCGACGCTCTCCAGGACGGTGAGCCCGTCGCGCAGGCTGCGGTCGCGGCGCTCCACGAGCCCGTCCGTGTAGTAGACGAGCACGTCGCCCGGCTCGAGCAGCACCTCGGCCGTCGTCCGCTCCCCCGACCCGAAGCCGATGAGCGGGCCGCCCGCGTCGCGCAGCTGCGTCGCGTGGCCGTCGCGGACGCGCAGGACCGGCAGGTGCCCGGCGCGCGCGTACCGCAGCAGCCAGCGGCCGTCCGGCCGGCGGTCCAGCGTCGACAGGACGAGGCTCGCGGCGCGCGGGATGCGCAGGCCGGCGAACAGCTGGTCGACCCGCTCCAGGACCGGCCCCGGCGTCGTGATGTCGACGCTGTACGAGCGCACGACCGAGCGGAGCTGGCCCATCGCCGCGGCGGCCTCGACGTCGTGCCCGACGACGTCGCCGACGACCACGCCCACCGTGTCCGGGCCGATCTGCTGGACGTCGTACCAGTCGCCGCCGACCTGCGCGTCGTCCGCGTTCGGCGAGTAGTACGTCCACACGTCGACGCCGTCGACCTCGCCCTGCTCCGGCAGCATCGCGCGCTGCAGCGTCTCCGCGAGGCGGTGCTCGCGGTCGTACAGCCGCACGTTGTCGATCGACAGGCCCACGCGCCGCGCGACGAGCTCCAGCACCGTCACGGTCGCCGCGTCGAGCCCCGCGAGCCCGCCGCCGCCGCGCGGCTGCACCACGAGCAGGCCCACCGTCCGGCGGCGTCCCGGCACGGGCAGCACGACGACGCGGCGGTCGGGCGCGTCGGCCACGCGGCGGCCGTCGCGGCCCACGACGACGTCGTCCGCGCCCGGGCCGGCGTGCTCCGCCAGCCACTGCGCGTAGGTCGCCTCGGGCTGCGTGGCGGCCAGGTCCAGCTCGACGGCGTCGTCGAGCGACCCGCCCAGCAGGCGGCCCACCGGGTCGCGCGGGCACGACGTCGGCAGCCGCGGCCCCTGCCCGTCGGGACGCGGGGCGCCACCGGGCCGGCGCGGGTCCAGGCCGTCCGCCGCCCACAGCCCCCGGTCGTGCAGGTAGAAGCCCGCCCAGCCGACCACCTCGGCCGTCAGCAGCGACGCGATCTCGCGCAGGCCGTGCGGCTCGTCGACGTCCATCAGCAGGTCCGACACGCGCGCGATCAGCGACAGGCTGCGCCGCTCCCGGCGCTCCGCCTCGACCAGCGCGACCTGCTCCGCGTGCTCCGTCAGCTGCGCCGTCAGGTCCTGCAGCGCGACCACCCAGGCGCCCACGCCGAGCCCCGCCACGCCCACCGGCGACAGGTGTGCCATGCACTGCACGTACGACCCCTCGGGGCGGCGCAGCACGACGCGCTGCACGAACGGCGCGCCCGCCGCGAAGCCGGTCCGGGCCGCCGCGACGTCCACGGGTCGGACACGCGGGTCGGTCAGCACGTCGAGCGCCGCGACGACGCGCGGGTCGTACCCGGTCGCGTCGGCGAGGGCGCGGTTCCCCCAGGTCACGCGCACGGCGTCGGGCGAGGCCGTGAGCAGGGCGGTCGGCACGAGCGTCGCCGCGAGCGCGTCCGCGAGGAGCGCCGGGTTCACCCCGACGAGGGCGTCGGACGGGGGATCGAGGGGCGACGCGGGGGCGGAGGAGTTGACCACCACCACCTCCGATCGTCTAGCGTGCCGAGCGGACGGACAACTCGACCAGCCGGCGAGCCCCTCCCCCTGCGCCGGAAGGAGCAACGTGCGAGACGGTAACAGCCCCGACCAGGGCGAGCCCACGCACACGACGGACTCGGGCGGGGGGCCTGCCGCGGGCGAGCCCGGTGCCGTGCACGTCATCGTCGGGACGGACCGCACCCGCATCGTCCTCTCGGGCGAGGTGGACGCCGACCTGGGCCCCGAGCTCCAGGAGGCGACCGCCGAGGCGGAGCAGCGCGGCCTGCCCATCGAGGTGGACGCGCACCACGTGACGTTCATGGACTCGTCGGGCGTCGCGTTCCTCGCCCGCCTGTCGATCCGCAGCGAGCACCGCGTGCGTCTGCTGCGCGTGCCGCCGACCGTGCGGTTCCTCCTCGAGGTGACCCGCATCGGCGAGCTGCTCGACGTGGTCGACGACGACGGCGCCGAGCCGTTCGAGCCGGTGGACTCGGCCACCCCCTGACACGTCCGCGCCCGGCTCGTGCCCGGGCGGGACGACGACGGCCCCGGACCTGCTGGTCCGGGGCTG
>NZ_JBHUZW010000060.1:0-22034 GCF_042667215.1 Cellulomonas sp. NPDC057328
GTCGCCCCTCGAGCCGGGGCCGGTGCCCCGACGGGCCGGTGCCGGCCCGGCGGCGGTCAGCCCCGGCGGCGGTCCGCCTCCTGCGCCGCGAGGGCCCGGCGGACGCCGTCACGCGACTCGCCGACCAGGCGCCGCAGCGCCGGCGGGGCGTCGGGGTGCGCCTCGAGCCACGCGTCGGTGGCGCCGAGCACGTCGACGTCCGCGTGGTCGGCGAGCAGCGTCGGGTACAGCCCCAGCACCACGTTCTGCGCCATCTCGTTCGTCTTCTGCGTCCACACACGCTCGAGGTCCGCGAAGTACGGCTCGACCCACGGCAGCAGCAGCGCGACGTCGTGCACGCGCGCGAACCCGCTGATGGTGGCGGCCTGCAGGGCGTTGGGCAGCTCGTCGCCGGTGACGACGGCGGCCCACGCGCGCTCCTTGGCCTCGGCGGTCGGCAGCGCGGCACGCGCCGCGGCGGCGGCGCGCTGACCCGTCGCGGTCGGGTCCTGGGACAGCTGGGCCGCCACGTCGGTCTCGCCGGCGCGGCCGCCGGCGACCAGCGCCGTCAGCAGCTCCCAGCGCAGGTCGGTGTCGACCGGCAGGCCCTCGAGCGTGCGCCGGCCGTCGAGCAGGTCGGCGACCGCGTCGAGCTGCGCGTCGGTGCGGGCACGGCCCGCGAACGCCTTGACGAGCTGGAGCTGCTGGTCCGACCCGGCGGGCGCGGCCCCGGCGAGCTCGAGCAGGCGGTCCGCGGCGGCCGTCGACGTCGCCTCGCGGTGCTCGGGCGCGACGTAGAGGTCGAGCGTCGTCGTGAGCTGGCGGAGCAGGACCAGCACGACGGACGAGTCGGTCTCGTGCGCGACGTTGCCGAGCACGAGGTCGACGAAGTCGCGCGCGGGCGTCTCGCCGTCGCGCGTCGCGTCCCACGCCGCCGCCCACACGAGCGTGCGCGGCAGCGAGTCCGTGAACGCGCCGAGGTGCGCGATGGCCGTGGCCATCGACTGCGGGTCGAGGCGCACCTTCGCGTACGCGAGGTCGTCGTCGTTGACGAGCAGCAGGTCGGGCCGCGCGCGGCCGACGAGGTCGGGCACCTCGGTGCGCGGGCCGTCGACGTCGAGCTCGACCCGCACGGTCCGCACGAGGCGCGGCGTGCCGTCGACGTCCTGCACGTCGTACCCGCCGACGGCCAGGCGGTGCGGCCGCTGCGTCGGGTGCTCGTCGGGGACCTCCTGGACCACCGCGAACGACGTGACCACGCCCGCGTCGTCGACCTCGAGCTCGGGGCGCAGCAGCGTGACGCCGGCCTTCTCGAGCCACAGCGCGGACCACGCGGACAGGTCGCGGCCGCTCGTGGCCTCCAGCTCCGACAGCAGGTCGCGCAGCTGCGTGTTGCCCCACGCGTGCGTGGCGAAGTAGGCGCGCACGCCGGCGAAGAACTGCTCCTGGCCCACCCACGCGACGAGCTGCTTGAGCACCGAGGCGCCCTTGGCGTACGTGATGCCGTCGAAGTTGACCTCGACGTCCTCGAGGTCGCGCATGTCGGCGACGATCGGGTGCGTCGACGGCAGCTGGTCCTGCCGGTACGCCCACGACTTCTCGAGCGAGGAGAAGGTCGTCCACGCGGCCGTCCACGGCGTCGCCTCGGCCGTCGCGAGCGTCGACGCGTACTCCGCGAACGACTCGTTGAGCCACAGGTCGTCCCACCAGCGCATCGTCACGAGGTCGCCGAACCACATGTGCGCGAGCTCGTGCAGGATCGTCACGGCCCGGCGCTCGACGGTCGCCTCGGGCACCTTGGACCGGAAGACGTACGACTCGAGGAACGTCACCGCGCCCGCGTTCTCCATGGCGCCGGCGTTGAACTCCGGCACGAAGAGCTGGTCGTACTTCGCGAACGGGTACGCGACGCCGAACCGCTCCTCGTAGAAGCGGAAGCCCGCGCGCGTGACGTCGAGGATGTTGTCGGTGTCGAGGTGCTGCGCGAGCGACGCGCGGCAGTACACGCCCAGCGGGATCGTGCGGCCGTCGGAGCTCACGAGCGTGTCGTGCTCGCCGTGGTACGGCCCCGCGATGACGGCGGTGACGTACGAGGACAGGCGCGGGGTCGGCGCGAACCGCCACGTCGCGGTGCCCTCGTCGCGCCCGCCGTTGCGGTTCTGCCCGCCCTCGACGCGCTCCGGCTCGCCCGCCTGCGGGTAGTTCGACACGACGGTCCAGTGCGCGGGCGCGGTGACCGTGAACGTGAACTCGGCCTTGAGGTCGGGCTGCTCGAACACCGCGAACACGCGGCGCGAGTCGGCGACCTCGAACTGGCTGTACAGGTAGACCTCGTCGTCCACGGGGTCGACGAACCGGTGCAGGCCCTCGCCCGTGTGCATGTAGGCGCAGTCCGCGACCACGCGGAGCTCGTTCTCCGCGGCGAGGTCGTCGAGGTGGATCCGGGAGTCGGACACGACCTCGGCGGGGTCCAGCGCGCGGCCGTTGAGCACGACCTCGTGCACGGCGGGCGCGATCAGGTCGACGAACGTGCTCGCGCCCGGCGTGGCGGAGAAGCGCACCGTCGTCGTGGACCCGAACGTCTTGGGGCTCGTCGTCAGGTCCAGCACGACGTCGTACGCGTGGGTGCGCACGACGGAGGCGCGCTCGGCGGCCTCGGCGCGGGTGAGGTTCTCTCCGGGCACGGGTCGGCTCCGATCGGTCGGCGGCGGTGGCCGCGGGGGGTGGTGCGGCGATCGATCATGCCACGGCCGCCCGTGCGCGCCGCCGGTCCGCACCCGTCCGGTTTCGCCGCTCCGGACGGGGTGTGATGGGCTTGCCCCCGCGCGACGCCGACGCCCCGCCCGAGGGTGCCCGTCGCCCCCTGTCGGAAGGAGCACCCGTGCCCGTCGTCGACTTCTGGTTCGACCCCGCCTGCCCGTGGGCGTGGATGACGTCGCGGTGGATGGACGAGGTCGCGCGCGTGCGCGACGTCGAGGTCCGCTGGCACGTCATGAGCCTGTCGGTCCTCAACGAGGGCCGCGACCTGCCCGAGGACTACCGCCGGTCGATGGACGCCGCGTGGGGGCCCGTGCGCGTGCTCGTCGCCGCCGCGCGCGACCACGGCGACGAGGTCCTCAAGCCGCTGTACGACGCGATGGGCACGCGCCGCCACCCCGGCGGCCGCCGCGACACCGACGCGATCGTCGCGGAGTCGCTCGCCGAGGTCGGCCTGCCCGCCTCGCTCGCGGACGTGGCGGGCACGCAGCAGGTGGACGACCTGCTGCGCGCGTCGCACGCGGGCGCGATGGAGCTCGTCGGCGACGAGGTCGGCACGCCCGTCGTCGCCATCGACGGCGTCGGGTACTTCGGGCCCGTCATCACGCCCGCCCCGACGGGCGAGGACGCCGGCCGGCTCTTCGACGGGCTCGCGCTCGTCACGAGCGTGCCCGGGTTCTACGAGCTGAAGCGCACGCGCACCGTCGGGCCGGTCCTGACCGACGCCGACGCGGCGGCGGTGCGGGGGTCCTGATGGCCGGTCGCGGGCTCGCCGGGCTCTCGCCCGGCATGCGGGCGTTCCTCGCCGTGGACGCCGTCCTCGTGGTGCTGCTCGTGGTGCTGTTCCTCGCGGTGCCGCGGGGTGGCGGCGACGGCGGCGCGGAGGAGGTGACGGCCTCCCCGACCGCGACGGGCGGCGCGACGCCCACGGCGGAGGAGACGGCCGAGGCGGTGGCGTTCGCGCTGCCGAGCGGCAACATCGCGTGCGACATGAGCGCCGGCGGCGTGGAGTGCCGCATCGCGAGCTTCACCTACGCCGCGCCCGAGGTGGCCGGCTGCGAGGGGACGACCGGGAACGTCGTCCGCCTGGACGCGCAGGGGTTCGCCTTCGTCTGCGTCGAGGGCGACCCGCCGGTCGCCGCCGGCGCCGGCGTGCCGGTGCTCGAGTACGGCTCGCAGGAGTCGGCCGGGGAGTACACGTGCCGCTCCGGCACCGACGGGGTGACGTGCACGGGCTCCGGCGGCGTCGGGTTCCGGCTCGCGCGCGCGGACTGGACCGAGCTGCCCTGACCGTGCTGCCCTGACCGGGTTGCCCTGACCGTGCTGCCCTGACCGTGCTGCCCTGACCGGGTTGCCCTGACCGAGCCGCCCCGACGACGGCGCCGGTGCCCCCTCCCGCGGGACGGGGCACCGGCGCGACGCGTCACCAAATGTGGACGCGGTCCTCCGGGTCGAGCCACAGGGCGTCGCCGGGCTGCACGTCGAACGCCGTGTAGAACTCGTCGATGTTCCGCACGACCCCGTTGCAGCGGAACTCGTCCGGCGCGTGCGGGTCGATCGCGAGCCGGCGGATCACCTCCTCGTCGCGGCCCTTCGTGCGCCACGACTGCGCCCAGCCGAGGAACACGCGCTGCAGGCCGGTGTACCCGTCGAGCACCGGCGCCTCCTCGAGCGGGCGGCCGAGCGCGATGCGGTACGCCGTGATGGCGATCGCGAGGCCGCCGAGGTCGCCGATGTTCTCGCCGACCGTGAGCTCGCCGTTGACGTGGTGGCTGCCGCCGAGCTGCGCGGGCGAGTAGCCGGAGTACTGGTCGACGAGCGCCTTCGTGCGCCGCTCGAACTCGGCGCGGTCCTCCGCCGTCCACCAGTCCTCGAGCCGGCCGTCGCCGTCGTACTTGGACCCCTGGTCGTCGAACCCGTGCCCGATCTCATGGCCGATCACCGCGCCGATGCCGCCGAAGTTCACGGCGTCGTCCGCCTCGGCGTCGAAGAACGGCGGCTGCAGGATCGCGGCGGGGAAGACGATCTCGTTCATGCCGGGGTTGTAGTACGCGTTGACCGTCTGCGGCGTCATGAACCACTCGTCGCGGTCGATCGGCCTGCCGATCTTGCCGAGCTCGCGGTCCTGCTCGAAGGCGTTGGCGCGCCGCACGTTGCCGAGCAGGTCGTCGGCGCGGACCTCGAGCGCGGAGTAGTCGCGCCAGCGGACGGGGTAACCGATCTTCGGCGTGAAGGCGTCGAGCTTCGCGAGCGCCTTGGCGCGCGTCTCCTCGCCCATCCAGTCGAGCCGCTCGATCGACTCGCGGTACGCCTCGACGAGGTGCCCGACGAGGGTGTCCATCCGCTCCTTGTGCGTGGGCGGGAAGTGCCGCTCGACGTACACCTTGCCGACGGCCTCGCCGAGCGCGCCCTGCACCAGGCCGACGCCGCGCTTCCAGCGGTCGCGGATCTCCTGCGTCCCCGTCAGCGTGCGCCCGTAGAAGTCGAAGTTCGCCTGGACGAGCGCGTCGGTGAGGTAGGGCGCCCGCGACGAGACGACGTGGTAGGTCGCCCACGCCTGCCAGTCGGCGAGCGGGACCTCGGTCCACGCCTGCGCGAACGCCTCCGCGAACGAGGGCTCGCGCACGACGAGCCGGTCGAGCGCACCCGCGGGCGCGCCGAGCGCGGCCGCCCACGCGCGCCAGTCGAAGCCGGGCGCGCGCTGCGCGAGCTCCTCCAGCGTCATCGCGTTGTACGTGAGGTCGGCGTCGCGGTCCTTGACGACGTCCCAGTGCGCTGCCGCGAGCCGCGTCTCGAGCGCGACGACGCGCCGCGCGAGATCCTCCGGGTCGCCGCCGGCGACGACGCCCGAGGCGTCCCGCACGAGGCCGAGCATGCGGGCGACGTGCGGCGTGTACGCCGCGAGCACGGCCGCGTGCTGCTCCTCGCGGTAGTACGCCTCGTCGGGCAGGCCGAGGCCGCCCTGCACCAGGTGCACGACGTACGTGTCGGGGTCCTTCGCGTCGTTGTCGACGTAGAACTCGACGACGCCCGCGCCGCCCGTGCGCTGCAGCGCGCCCAGCGCGTCGGTCAGCGCCTCGCGGGTCGTCGCGTCGTCGACGGGGGCGAGGTCCGCGCGCAGCGGCTCGACGCCCGCCGCCTCCACGGCGTCGGTGTCCATGAAGCTCGCGTACAGCGCGCCGATCTTCGCCTCGACGCCGGCGGCGTCGCCGTCGACCGCGGCGGCCGCCGCGTCCGTGATGATGTCGCGGACCTGGCGCTCGGCCTCGTCGTAGAGGGCGCGGAAGGTGCCGTCCATCGCGCGGTCCGGCGGGATGACGTGCGAGGCGGCCCACCGGCCGTTCACGTGCGCGTACAGGTCGTCCTGGGGGCGCGCGGCCGGGTCCAGGTCCTCGAGGGGGAGTCCGCTGCGGGTCATGCGCGACAGCCTACGGACGGGTGCGCGTGCGGGCCCGCAGGCTGCGGCAGGATGAGGCCATGCGCATCCACGTCGCCGCCGACCACGCCGGGTACGAGCTCAAGGTCGCGCTCGTCGAGCACCTGCGCGCCGCCGACCACGAGGTCGTGGACCACGGCGCGCACGAGTACGACAAGGAGGACGACTACCCCTCCTTCTGCATCGCCGCCGGTGAGGCCGTCGTCGCCGACCCGGGCTCGCTCGGCGTCGTCATCGGCGGCTCGGGCAACGGCGAGCAGATCGCCGCGAACAAGGTCACGGGCGTGCGCGCCGCGCTCGCGTGGAACCTCGACACCGCGCGCCTGGGCCGCCAGCACAACGACGCGAACGTCGTCGCGGTCGGCGCCCGCCAGCACTCCGTCGACGAGGCGCTCGAGCTCGTCGACGCGTTCGTCGCCGAGCCGTTCAGCGGCGACCCGCGCCACCAGCGCCGCATCGACGAGATGGCGGCGTACGAGCGCTCGCGCGGCTGACGTCAGAAGATCCAGCTGCACACCGGCGCGACCGGCCACGTGAACGCCGCGGCGACGGCCGGGACGTCGAGGCCGTCCCGCACGCGCACGAGCCCGGCGGCGGCCTGCGCGGCCAGCGAGCGCCCGCCCAGGTACAGCGCGCCGAGCTCGCGCACGTCCAGCGACACGTCGGGATCGGCCTCGGTCCGCACGACCTCGGCCGCCCCGGAGGCGTCCGCCACGAGCCGCCAGCGACCGGCGTTCGCGGGCACCAGCGCGTCGGTGACGTCGAGGACGACGTCGACCGGTGCGGCGTAGCGCCGGCCGGCCAGCGCCGCCGGCAGGTCGAGCACCCGCACCCACACGTTGTCGGTGACGCGCGGCCGCGCGGGGCGCGCGTCGACGAGCAGGTGCGTCAGCGGGTCGTCGACCGCGAGAATCGGCGACTCGACCGTGGCGGTGAGGTCGAGGTCGAGCAGGAACGACCAGAGCCGGTGCGTCGCCGCGGCGTCGAGGGCGAGCAGCTGGCGCACCCGCACGACGGCCGACGGCCCCGTCGGCTCCCACTGGGCCTTGCGCGCGAACGCGGCGGCGCCGCGCACCTCGCCGGACGCGTCGGCGACGGTGGCGAGCAGCAGCGGCTCGGCGCCGTCGCGCCACGGCGGCGGGTCCACGAGCGCCCGGACGCGCAGCTCGGGCGTCGGCCGCGTGGCCCAGCCCGGGCGGTGCGCCATCCGCTCGTGCAGGTCCTGCACGAGGGCGCCGTGCCGCGCCTCGTCGGCGGCCTCCAGCCGGACGCTCAGCTCCTCGCTCCCCGGCACGGGACGCAGGGCGGCACGGCGGGGCAGTGTCAGGCGCAGCTCGTCGGCGGCCGACCCGTAGCCGAAGCGGCCGTAGATCCCCGCCTCCGCGGCGAACAGCGCGGAGACGACCTCGCCGCGCGCGAGCGCGCGGTCGAGGTGCGCCCGGATCATCGCCCGCAGGAGCCCGCGGCGGCGGTGCTCCGGCCGCACGCCGACCCACGTCAGGCCCGCGCACGGCACGACGCCGCCGGGGACGGGCAGCCGGAACGGGTAGGACCCGTGCACCGCGGCGAGCGCCCCGTCGGGCGCCTCGACGGCGACCATCCGGTCGGCGGGCACCGGGAACGGGACCACGTCGTCGACGGCGGGGTCGGGCGGGATGACGAAGGCGAGGCGATCGACGGCGAGGAACTCCTCCTGCCGCTCGGCGGGGACCTGCAGGACGCGGTAGCCGTCGGGGAGCTCGCTCATGCGGGCCATCGTGGCGGAGCCGGCGCCGGTGCGGCACCCCCTTTCCCGGGCGCCGCACCGACGGCCCGCCCGCGGGGCGCCGCTCCCGCCCGGCACGTCCCAGCGCCTAGCCTCGGGGCATGAGCGGGCGGCGCGGGACCGACGTCGGCGCCGGCGCGCGCGCCCGCCGGCTGCTGCGGCGCGCCACCCGGTGGGGGTCGCAGGGGCTGCTGGTCGTGCTGCTCGTGGTGGTGGCGCTCGCGCTCGGCGTCGGCGTCGAGCGCGACCCGCGCTGGTTCGCGCCGGGGTCGTTCGTCCTGCTCCTCGTCGTGGCGACCTCCGTGCTGCGGTGGCGGGCGCTGCTCGCCGTCGTCGGCGTGGTCCTCGTCGTGGCCGTCGTGCTGACGCTCGCGGCCGTGCCGACGCTGACGCCGGGCGCGGTCGTCGTCCTGCTCCTCGCGTGCGCCGCCGTGCTCGTGTTCGCGTGGGAGCGCGAGCGGCTCGGCCTGCAGGGTGCGCCGGGCGCGCTCATGCTCGTGGACCTGCGCGACCGGCTCGCCGCCGGCGGGCGCGTGCCGCCGCTCCCCGCCGGCTGGCACGTCGACGTCGAGGTGCGGTCCGCGCACGGCGCCGGGTTCTCGGGCGACTTCGTCGCGACCCGACTGGTGGACGGCGACCGCCTCGAGATCGCCCTCGTCGACGTGTCGGGCAAGGGCCAGGCCGCCGGCGTGCGGTCCCTGCAGCTGTCCGGCGCGCTCGGCGGGCTGCTCGGCGCCATGCCCCCGGACCGGTTCCTCCCGGCGGCCAACGACTACCTGCTCGACCAGGGCTGGGACGAGGGGTTCGCGACCGCGGTGCACCTCGCCGTCGACCTGCGGACCGGGGCGTGGTCCGTCGCGTCCGCGGGGCACCCGCCGCCCGTGCACCTCGACGCCGCCACCGGCCGCCTCGAGCTGCTCGGCACGGCCGCCGGCCCGGCGCTCGGCGTGGTCGCGGGGATCGCACCCGGCGTGCGCACGGGTGTCCTCGGGCGCGGCGACGCGGTCGTGCTCTACACCGACGGGCTCGTCGAGGCGCCCGGCCGGGACGTCGACCAGGGCATCGACCGGCTGCTGGGCGTCGTGGAGGAGGTCGTGGCGGCGGGCGGCGGCGGTGCGGCCGCCGTGCTGGCGGGCGTGCGGACGGGCGAGGACGACGACCGGGCCGTCGTCGTCGTGCGGCGGGGCTGAGCGTGGACGAGTCGTACGCCGCCGCGGTGCTCGACGTGGTCGCGGCCGTGCCGCCCGGCCGGGCCATCACCTACGGGCTGGTCGCCGAGGTCGTGGCCGACCGCGCGCTCGCGGCCGGCCGCCCGGCGCGCGGCGGCCCCCGCCAGGTCGGGCAGGTCCTCGCCCGGGGGGACGCCGACGTGCCGTGGTGGCGCGTCGTGAACGCGGCGGGGTCGCCGCCCGCGCACCACCTCGCGCGGGCGCTCGCCCACCTGCGCGCCGAGGGCACGCCGCTGACGCCCGACGGCACGCGGGTGCGGCTGCGCGCCGCCGTGTGGTTCCCGGAGGACTGACGGCCCGGCGCCGCGCGGCACCGCCGCGCACGGTCGAACGCGCACGGCCGGACGCGTACGCCCGGACGCGCACGGCCCGGCCGTCGCGAGGACGCCGGGCCGGGTGCGGTGCGCCCGGGGGCGCGCCGGCGCGTCAGCCGAGCGCGCGCCGCGAGCTGATCACGCCCGTGTCGAACCCGGCGAGGTGCAGCCCGCCGTGGAACCGCGCGTGCTCGATCTTCACGCACCGGTCCATGACGACCTGCAGGCCGGCCTCCTCGCCGCGGCGGGCGACGTCCTCGTGCCACGAGCCGAGCTGCAGCCACAGCGTCCGCGCGCCCACGGCCACCGTCTCGTCGAGCACGGTCGGCAGGTCGTCGTGCCGGCGGAACACGTCGACGAGGTCGGGCACCACCGGCAGGGCGTCGAGCGACGGGTACACCGGGCGCCCGAGGATCTCGGTGGCGCGGGGGTTGACGAAGTACACGTCGTACGGCGAGCTCGACAGCAGGTAGGTCGAGACGAAGTAGGACGCGCGGGCCGGGTTGGCCGACGCGCCGACGATCGCGATCGACCGCGTGCCGCGCAGGATGGACAGGCGCTCCGGTGCGCTCGGCCCCTGCCAGGTGCGCGCGCTCATCGGCCCGCCTCCTCGGTCGTCGTCGGGACGGCACCGGCGCCGGTGCCGTCGTCCGCCGCCGTGGGTACGGCCGCCACGGACGCGAGCACGCCGGGCGCCGGGCCGGGCGGGGCCGCGTCGGGTGCGGGCGCCGGCGCGGCGACGGCCGCGCCGGAGCGGTCGAGCCCGGTCGCGGCCGTCAGCGCCTGGTCGAGGTCCCACACGATGTCCTCCGCGTCCTCGAGGCCGACGCTGATCCGCACGAGGTCCTCCGGGACCCCGGCGGCGACGAGCTGGTCGGCCGACAGCTGCTGGTGCGTCGTCGACCCGGGGTGGATGACGAGCGTGCGCGCGTCACCCACGTTGGCGAGGTGGCTCGCGAGCTGCAGCCCCTCGATGAACCGGCGCCCCACCTCGCGGCCGGGCAGCTCCGCCGTCTCGCGCAGGCCGAACGCGAACACCGAGCCGGGCCCGAGCGGCAGCAGGTCGCGCGCGCGCTCGTGGTGGGGGTGCGACGGCAGGCCGGCCCACAGCACGTACCCGACGCGCGGGTCCGCGTCCAGCCACTCGGCGACGACGCGGGCGTTGGCCAGGTGCGCGTCGAGCCGCTGCGGGAGCGTCTCGACGCCCTGCAGCAGCTGGAACGCGGACTGCGGGGACAGCGCGGGTCCGATGTCGCGCAGCTGCTCGGAGCGCAGCTTGGTGAGGAACCCGTACTCGCCGAAGTTCTCCCACCACCGCACGCCGCCGTAGGACGCGACCGGCTCGGTCATCTGCGGGAACTTCCCGTTGCCCCAGTCGAACCGGCCGGACTCGACGACGACGCCGCCGAGGGTGGTGCCGTGCCCGCCGAGGAACTTGGTCGCCGAGTGGATGACGATGTCGGCGCCGTGCTCGAGGGGCCGCACGAGGTACGGCGTGGTGAGCGTGGAGTCGACGACGAGCGGGACGCCCGCCGCGTGCGCGACCTCCGCCAGGCCGGCGAGGTCCGCGACCTCGCCGGACGGGTTCGCGACGACCTCGGTGTAGACGACCTTCGTCTCGGGGCGGATGGCCGCGGCGTAGTCGGCCGGGTCGGTGCCGCGCACGAACGTCGTCTCGACGCCGAACCGGCGCAGCGTCACGTCGAGCTGCGTGACCGTACCGCCGTACAGCTGCGCGGAGGCGACGACGTGGTCGCCCGCGCCGACGAGCGCCGCGAACGTGATGAACTCCGCCGCCATGCCGGACGACGTCGCGACCGCGCCGATGCCGCCCTCGAGGGAGGCGATGCGCTCCTCGAGCGCGGCGACGGTGGGGTTGCCGATGCGGGAGTAGATGTTCCCGTACTTCTGCAGCGCGAACAGGTTCGCCGCGTCGGCGGTGTCCTGGAAGACGAACGACGTCGTCTGGTAGATCGGCACGGCCCGCGCGCCGGTCGCGGCGTCGGGGATGCCGCCGGCGTGCAGGGCGCGGGTGCGGAAGCCGAAGCGGTGGTCGCTCACGGTGCTCCTGTCAGGGGGACGGTGCCGCGGGGGCGGCGGTGGTGCGGGTCAGGACGTCGTGCGGGTCAGGACGGGGTGCGCAGGCCGGCGGCCGCGACGAGCGCGGCCACCTGGTCGACGGCCCACGGGTTCTGCAGCGACGTGGTGTCGCCGAGGGGCGTGCCCTCGACGAGCTGCGTGAGCAGCCGACGCATGATCTTGCCCGATCGCGTCTTGGGGACCTCGGGCACCACCAGCACGTGGCGCGGCTTGGCGACCGGCCCGATCCCCGCGGCGACGTGCGCGCGCAGCGCCTCCCGCACGTCGTCGGCGGCGGCGAGCCACGCGGCGTGGTCGTCGACGGGGCCGGGAGGCGTGCTCGGCACGACGAACGCCGCGATCGCCTGCCCCGTCACGGGGTCGGCTACGCCGGCGACCCCGGCCTCGCCGACGGCGGGGTGCGCGACGAGCGCGGACTCGACCTCGATGGTCGACAGGCGGTGGCCGGAGACGTTGATGACGTCGTCGATGCGGCCCAGCAGCCACACGTACCGGTCCTCGTCGTACGACGCGCCGTCGCCCGCGAGGAAGTACGCGCCGGCCGGGCCGTGGCCGGCGAACCGCCGCCAGTACGCGTCGAGGTAGCGCTGCGGGTCGCGCCAGACCGTGCGGGCCATGCCGGGCCACGGGCGCTCGACGACGAGGAACCCGCCCTGACCGGGTCCGACCTCCACGCCGTCGTCGTCCACGACCTTGGCCGCGACGCCCGGCAGCGGCCGCGTGGCCGACCCGGGCTTCAGCGTCGTGACGCCGGGCAGGGGCGCGATCATCGCGGCGCCGGTCTCGGACTGCCACCAGGTGTCGACCACGGGCGCGCGGTCCGCCCCGAACGTGCGGCGGAACCACACCCACGCCTCGGGGTTGATCGCCTCGCCGACCGTGCCGAGCAGGCGGATCGTGGACAGGTCGTACGGCGTGCCGTCGTCGCGCGTCGGCAGGTCGTCGCCGAACCACGTCATGAACGTGCGGATCAGCGTGGGTGCCGTGTAGTAGGTCGTGACGCCGTAGCGCTCGACGACCTCGAGGTGCCGGGCGCGGTGCGGGGCGTCCGGGACGCCCTCGTAGATCACCTGCGTGGCGCCGTTGGCGAGCGGCCCGTACAGCACGTACGTGTGCGCGGTGACCCACGCGAGGTCCGCGGTGCACCAGTGCACGTCGTCGGGCTTGTGGTCGAACGCCGCCCAGTACGACCACGCCGCGTGCGCGAGGTAGCCGCCGGAGGTGTGCACGAGGCCCTTCGGCCTCCCCGTCGTACCCGACGTGTAGATGACGAACAGCGGGTGCTCCGCGTCGAACGACGCCGCCTCGTGCACGTCCGGGGCGGTGTCGACGACGTCGTGCCACCACACGTCGCGGCCCTCGGTCCACGGCACGTCCTGCCCGGTGCGACGCACGACGAGCACGTGCTCGACGTGGTCCAGGCCCGCGACCGCCGCGTCGGCGGTCGACTTGACCTCGACGTCGACGCCCCGGCGGACCTGGCCGTCGCTCGTCACGAGCACCTTCGCGCCCGTGTCCTGCACGCGGAACCGCAGCGCCTCGGCGGAGAAGCCGCCGAACACGAGCGAGTGCACCGCGCCGATCCGCGCGATCGCGAGCGTCACGACCACGGTCTCGGCGAGCACGGGCAGGTAGACGACGACGCGGTCGCCGGGACCGACGCCGAGCGCCGTCAGGGCGTTCGCCGCGCGCGACACCTCGCGCTGCAGCTCGGCGTACGTCAGCGAGCGGCGGTCGCCGCGCTCGCCCTCGACGTGCAGGGCGACGACGTCGCCGCGGCCCTCGTCGACGTGCCGGTCGACGCAGTTGACCGCGACGTTGAGCCGGCCGCCGACGAACCAGCGGGCCTCGGGGACCGTCAGCTCGTCCTCGGCGCCGCCGGGCACGGGCACCGGCGGCGCCCACGTGTGCGCGGTGTGCCACGGCGCGTCCCACCGCAGGCGGCGGGCCGCGTCCTCCCAGAACGCCACCGGGTCGGCGTCCGCGCGCTCCCACGCATCGGGCCCGACGTTGGCGGCCGCCACGAGGTCGGCCGGCGGCGCGTACGTGCGCGTCTCGGTCTGCAGCGCCGTGATGGTGCTCATGCGTACCTCCGCAGCAGGGCGCGCTCGCCGAGGGCGACGAGCGAGTCGGACAGCTTGCCCAGCAGCGCGAGCAGCACGATGGCGAGCAGGATGCGGTCGACGCGGCCGCTGTTCTGCGAGTCGTTCAGCAGGAAGCCGAGGCCCATCGACGACGCGATGAGCTCGGCGGCGACGAGGAACAGCCACGCCTGCGCGAGCGCGAGGCGCAGCCCGGACAGCACGGAGGGCAGCACGGCCGGGAGCTGCACCGTCTGCAGCAGCCGCACGCCGCGCAGGCCGAAGGCCCGGCCCGCCTCCACGAGGTGCGGGTCGACGTGCCGCAGCGCGGCCGCGACCGTCGTGTACACGGGGAAGAAGGCGCCGATCGCGATGAGCGTCACCTTCGACTCCTCGCCGATCTTCAGCCAGAGGATGAGCAGCGGCACCCACGCGAGCGACGGCACGGCGCGGACGCCGCCGAGCAGCGGGGCGAGCAGGACGTCGGCGGCGCGCGAGAGCCCGACGAGCGAGCCGAGGACGAGGCCGGCCGCCGCGCCGGCGACGAAGCCGACGAGCACGCGCTGCACGGAGATGGCGACGTGCGTCTGCAGCTGCCCGCGGGCGACCAGGTCCAGGGCCGCGTCCCACACGGACAGCGGCGTGGGCAGCTGGTACGGCGGCACGAGCCCGCTCGTCGTCACGGCGTGCCACACGCCGAGCAGGAGCAGCGGCAGCAGGGCGCCACCGACCACGCGCACCAGGGGCCGGGACCAGAACCCGGCGCGGGGCCGGCGCGCGCCGGGCGTCTCGCCGGGGGCTGCGGCGGCGGGCACGGCGTCCGCGTCGCGGGCGGCGTCGAACGGGTTCAGCGCCCGCAGCGGACGCCCGGCGTGGTCCGTGACGGGGCCGGGGCCGGTCCCGGCGGCGTGGTGGGTCATGGCTGCTCCTGGGGGACGAGGAGGGACGGGCGGGTCCGCGGCGCCCCGACGGGGGAGCGGGGCGCCGCGGCGGGGTCAGCCGGCGATCCGGCTCGGGTCCGCCTCCTGCGCGAACGTCGGCTCGAACAGCTCGTCGAGCGCCGTGTCGATGAGGTCCTGGCTCGCGACGTCCCCGGACTCGACGAAGATCGGGCCGACGACCTCGAGCACCTCGCGCTGGGCGTCGCCCGGCACCGGGTCGACGGCCAGGTTCGTCCGCTCGCCGATGACCTTGGCGGCCACCGCGGGGTCGATGCCGGCCACCTCGGCGAGGATCGCGACGACCTCGTCGGGGTTCTCCTGCGCCCACGCGCGCGCCTTCTCGTACGCGTCGACGACGGCCTGCGCCACGTCGGGGCTCGCCTCGAGGAACTCCTCGGTCGCGTTGAGGAAGCCGTAGGTGTTGAAGTCGATGTTGCGGTAGATGAGCTGCGTGCCCGACTCCGCCTCGCTCGCGGCCATGATCGGGTCGAGCCCCGACCACGCGTCGACGGAGCCCTGCTCGAGCGCGGTGCGGCCGTCCGCGTGCTGCAGGTTCTGCACCTCGACCTGGTCGAGCGGGACGCCGGCCTCCTCGAGCGACTGGAGGAGGAAGAAGTACGGGTCGGTGCCCTTGGTCGCGGCGACCGACCGGCCCGCGAGGTCCGCGACCGACGTGACGTCGGAGCCGGCGGGGACGACGATCGCCGACCACTCCGGCTGCGAGTAGATGTCGATGGTGCGGATCGGCGAGCCGTTCGAGCGGGCGAGCAGCGCCGCGGACCCGGCCGTCGAGCCGACGTCGACGGCACCCGCGCGCAGCGCCTCGTTGGCCTTGTTGGAGCCGGCCGACTGCACCCAGTTCACGGTGACGTCGTCGCCGAACGTCTCCTCGAGCCAGCCCTGGTCCTTGATGACGAGGCTCAGCGGGTTGTACGTCGCGAAGTCGATGTCGAGCGTGTCGGTGCTCCAGCCGGCCGCGTCGGTGGACGCGCCGGTCGGGTCGGCGGCCGCCGGGGCGGAGCCCTCGCCGGGCACGCAGCCGGCCAGCGCCAGGGCGGTCGCGAGGGCCAGCGCGGTGGCGGGGACGGAGGTGCGCAGGGTCATCGGTGGTCCTTCTCGGGGTGGCGGCCGGTCGGCCGTGGGAGGGGGAGGGGGTCAGATGGAGTGGTGGTCGTCGGCGTCGCCGCGCCGGACGTGGTGCGTCGCGACGCCGAGGCCCTCGAGCAGCTCGGCGCGGAGCTCGGCGAGCCGCTGGTCGGCGCGGTCGCGGGGGCGCCGGCCGGGGACGTCGATGACGCGCGCGACGCTCGGCGCGTCGTCGGGGGCGGTGACGAGCGAGCGCAGCAGCAGGACGCGGTCCGCGAGGTACAGCGCCTCCTCGACGTCGTGGGTCACGAGCAGGACCGTCGCCGGCTCGGCCGCGTGCACGTCGAGCAGCAGGTCCTGCATGCGCAGCCGGGTCAGCGCGTCCAGCGCGCCGAACGGCTCGTCGAGCAGGAGCACGCCGGGGTTGCGGGCCAGCGCCCGCGCGAGCGACGCGCGCTGGGCCATGCCGCCCGAGACCTGCCGCGGGCGCAGCCCGGCCGACTCCTCGAGCCCGACGAGCCGCAGGAGCTCCGCGACGCGCACACGGCCGGCGTCCTTCGGCGTGCCGGCGGGCAGGCCCAGGGCCACGTTCTGCGCGAGCGTGCGCCACGGCAGCAGGCGCGGCTCCTGGAAGGCCACGGCCGTGCGCCGGTCGATGCCCGCGACGGGGGTGCCGTCGAGCAGCACGCGGCCGTCGTCGGGGGTGTCGAGACCGCTGACCTGGCGCAGCAGCGTCGACTTGCCGCACCCGGACGGGCCGACGAGCGCGACGATCTCGCCGGCACGCAGCTCGACGTCGACGCCGCGCAGCACCGGCCGCCCGCCCGTGGGCGTGGGGAAGGTGCGGCGCACGTCGTGCAGCACGACGCCGTGCGCCGGGCGGTCGGCGCGCGTGCGGGCCGGGGTGGTGAGGGCCATGGGGGACGTCCCGGGGGTCGGGCGTGGGCGTCCGGCGGGCCGGTCGCCCACGAGGGGGCGGGCACCGGCGGGGACCCGCGGGGGCGGGTCGGCGTGCTGGGGTCAGCGGGCGCCGGTGCAGGACGTGCGGCAGCACGACCGACAGCACCGACACATGACGACGGAGGGGCGGGGCGGCACGCGGGTGGCGGTCACGACGTCCTCCCTCCGGTTGTCTCATTTCGCGAGACGCGATGACCACGTCTCGGACGCACTCTAGCCAGACGTCCAGGACGCGGCAACGCACGTCCGCCGTCCGGGCGCGCCGACGAGGCGGACGGCCCGCGCCGCCCGCCGCGAGGACGCCGCCTCAGACGCCGGGGAACGCCTCCGCCCACAGCGCCGCGAGCCGCGGCAGCGTGCGCGGGTCGGTCTGCGCCAGCACCGTCGTGACGGCGGTGCCGCGCCACGCGGGGAGCTGCGCCCGCAGGTCGTCCTCCGTGCCGACGAGCGCCACGTCCCGCACCAGCTCGGTCGGCACGGCCGCCGCCGCACGGGCCCGGTCGCCCGCGAGGAAGTGCGCCTGGACCTCGTCGCACGCCGCGCCGTACCCGAGCCGGTCCAGCACGTCGCGGTGGAAGTTCGCCCCCTTGGCGCCCATGCCGCCGGCGTACAGCGCGACGAACGGGCGCACCACGTCGGCGGCCTCCTCGACGGACGCGCCGAGGACCACGGGCACGGTCGCGACGACCTCGAACTCCTCGGCGGGCCGCAGCGCGCCGACGCGGCGCGCGAAGCCGTCCGCGAGCCGGGCCCGGTACTCGGCGTCCATGCGCGGGGAGTAGAAGAGGGGCAGCCAGCCGTCCGCGACCTCCGCCGCGAGCGACACGTTCTTCGGCCCCTCGGCGGCGAGGTGGATCGGCAGGTCGGCGCGCAGCGGGTGGACGGTCGACCGCAGCGCCTTGCCCAGGCCCGCACCCTGGTCGGGGGGCAGCGGCAGGCGGTAGAAGTCGCCGTCGAACCGCACGGGCGCCTCGCGCGCGAGCACCTGGCGGACGACCGCGACGTACTCGCGCGTGCGGGCGAGCGGCCGGGGGTACGGCTGCCCGTACCAGCCCTCGACGACCTGCGGCCCGGAGGCGCCCAGGCCGAGCACGAAGCGCCCACCGCTCAGGTGGTCGAGCGTGAGCGCGGCCATCGCGGCGGCCGTCGGCGTCCGGGCGGAGATCTGCGCGATGGCCGTGCCGAGGCGGACGCGGCGCGTGCCCGCGCCCCACCAGGCCAGCGGGGTGAGCGCGTCGGACCCGTACGCCTCGGCTGTCCACACCGAGTCGAGGCCGAGCTCGTCGGCGGTGCGCACCGCCTCCTGCGCCCCGGGCGGCGGCCCCGCGGACCAGTAGCCGGTGTGGTACCCGAGTCGCATCCGTGGTCCTCCGTCGCCGTCGACGCCCGGCCGGTGGGCCGGTGCGTGCGCGACCGTCCCGTCGCGCACGAGCCGCCACGTTACCCGCGGGTAGCCCGCCGCGAGCGGTCCGCCAGCGTGTTGAGGAGCGCGGCCGCCGTCGCGGCGTCGTCCACGGTCACGACGGTCACGCGCTCGCCGGTGCGCCGCACCTCGAGGGCCTCGCCGCGGCGCAGCACGACGCCCACGCGCCCGCCGACACCCACCCGGTAGCCCCAGCCGCCGAACTCGGCGAGCGGGTCCACGGCGGTGGCCCGCGCCTCCTCGACCTCGTCGAGCGGGACGCGCAGCGTCGGCCAGCCGAGCGCCGACCGGGCCGTGAGGCCCGTGGCGTCGACGCGCACGCGGAAGACCGTCATGGAGCCGAGCAGCGCCACCAGGGCGACGACCAGCAGCCACAGCGCGGGCAGGTGGAGCACCACGGCGAGGACCGCGACGAGGGCGGTCGCGGCGCCGCCGATGACCAGGCCCGGACGCCCCGACGCGGTCCGTGCCCACGCGGCGCGCTCGTGCTCGGCCAGCGGGACGCGCGGGGCGTCGACGGCGACGGGCGCCTCGGCCGGCCGCGGACGGTCGCCCGGGGTGACCCGGGCGGCGAGCGCGCCGGCGACGAGCCCGCCGGCGACCATGAGCCCGACGGCGCCGCCCACGTCGCCGACCGCGCCGGCGTCCGTGAGGCCGCGCTGCGCGTGCAGCACACCGAGGACCAGCGCCGACAACCCGACGGCCATGCCCGTCGCGAGCCCTGCCGACATGCGCCGCACCGAGGCGTGCCGGCCGACGACGAGCGCGAGGACCAGCGCCGCGGCGGCGACCCCGAGCGCGATCGCCGCGGTCCCGAGCACGAGCCCCGGGAGCGAGCCGTAGCCGTCGACGCCGGACGGGCCCCAGTGGATGGCGACCGGGTCCGGCAGCTCGGGGGCCCACGACAGGGCGACGGCCGTCGAGGCGCCGACCACGGCGAGCGGCACGACGCCGCAGAGCAGCACCGTGGCGAGGCGGTGACGGTCGGGCGCGGGGGTGCGGGGTGCGGTCATCGCAGGGCCTCCTTGACGAGGGTCGTGACGGTCTCCGGCGCGACGCCGAGCCGGCGGGCGACCTGCGCGACGCGCGCGACGGCGGTGTGCAGGTCGGTGAGGTCGGTGCCCGCGCGCGCCGCGACGACGGCACCGCGCCCGCGGTGCAGCTCGATCACGCCCTCGTCGCGCAGGTCCTGGTAGGCGTGCAGCACGGTGTGCAGGTTCACGTCGAGCGAGGCCGCCAGCTCGCGGGCGGAGGGCAGCCGCTCGCCGGCGCGCAGCTCACCCCGGGCGACGCCGGAGCGGACCTGCGCGGCGAGCTGGGCGTACAGCGGGTCACCGGAGGAGGTGTCGATGCGGAAGAGCACACGCTCACCCTACTAGTTACACAACATGTATAACAACATGCGGACCGTCGCCTCCCGCTTCGCCGTCCACGAGGTCGCGGTTCGCCGTCGAGGTCGCGGCCTCGAGCCCGCGACCTCGAACCGTTCCCACGACCTCGCACGGTTCCCCGACTTCGCACGGTCTTCGCGACCTCGCACGGCCCCCACGACCTGGCACGGTTCCCACGAGCTCGCGGTTCCCACGACCTGGCACGGTTCCCGCGACCTCGCACGGTTCTCGCGACCTGGCACGGGTCCCGGCGTCGCATGGCCCGCGACGTCGCACGGTCCCCGCGACCTCGCACGGTCGCCGCGGCCGGGACGGCCGACGCGGGGCACGGTCGCCGGTACCCGCGCCGGCGGCCGACCACAGCCCCACGTCCGGCGCCTGCCGTCCCCAGCGCAGGCGCGCCCGCCCACCCGTGGGGGTGTGCCCGCCCCAGGCTGCGGGCATGTCCAGCCGCCCCGCGATCCGTCGTCCCGTCCTGCCCACGCTGCCGCCGCTGATCCTGGCCCGCGACCACGCCCCCGGGGCCGTCCGGCTCGCCGTCGCGTCCGGGCGGTGGGTGCGCGTGGGAAGGGGCGCCTACCTCGCCGCCGACGCCGCCGCCGACCCCCGCCTGCTCGCGCTCGGGCGCGTCCGCGCGGCGCACGACCGCGTCGCGCAGGACCACTGGTTCAGCCACGAGTCGGCGGCGCTGCTGTAGGGGCTGCCCACGTGGCGGCCGCCGCTGCGGACGCATCTCCTCCAGCGGCACCGCGGCTGCGGCGAGCACGACGCGACGGTCGTCCGGCACACCGCCCGGCTGCACGCCGACGAGCGCACCGTCGTGCACGGTCTGCCCGTCACGACGCTCGCGCGGACCGCCGTCGACTGCGCCCGTGCGCTGGCCGGCCTGCCGGCGCTCGTGGTCGCGGACGCCGCGCTACGTGCCGGGTGCTCGCCCGACGAGCTGGCGGCCGCTGCCCGACGGTGCGACGGGCAGCGGGGCGCACGACGGGCCCGGGAGGTGCTCGCGCTCGCGGACGGCGGCGCGGAGTCGGCCGGGGAGACGTGGGTGCGCGCCGTCCTGCTGGCGGCGGGGCTCCCGGCGCCCACCACGCAGCTGCAGGTGGAGACCCGACGCGGCCCCGTCTGGGCCGACCTCGGCTGGCCGGGCGCGCGTCTGCTGCTGGAGTACGACGGCCGCGGGAAGTACGTGACGCCCGAGGACCTCTACCGCGAGAAGCAGCGGCACGACGCGCTCGTCGAGGCCGGCTGGACGGTGCTGCGCGTGACGGCCGACGACTGCGCGCGGCCCGACGAGCTCGTCGCGCGGGTCGTCCGCGCCGCCCCGGCCCTGCGTCGGGTCGCCCGCCGACGCCCGGTGCTGGCGGCATGACGCGCCGCGGCCCAGGACGCGGACGCGCGAGGTCGCGGACACGGCGCAAGGTCGCGGAAGCCGCGCGAGGTCGCGGGCTCGGACCCGCGACCTCGTAAACAATCTGCGACCTGGCAGAGAACCCGCGACCCGGCAGGGAACACGCGACCCGGCAGGGAGCACGCGACCTGAGAGGGCGGCCCGCGACGTCGCAGCGAACCCGTGAGGTCGCGGGAGTTCCGCGAGGTCGCGGGCTCGGACCCGCGACCTCGTAGGCAATCCGCGACCTGGCAGAGAACCCGCGACCTGGCAGGGAACAGGCGACCTCACAGGGAACGCGTGACGTCGCAGCGAACCCGTGAGGTCGCAGGGATTGCGCGAGGTCGCGGGCTCGAACCCGCGACCTCGCGAGGGATCCGCGACCTCGCGAGGGACCCGCGAGTTGGCGTGGGACCCGCGACCTCGCGCGGAACCCGCGAGCGCGTGGGAACCCGTGAGGTCGTGGGATCGCGCGAGGTCGCGGGCTCCAACCCGCGACCTCGGCGGCGTTCGCGGCCTCGCGGCCGGTCAGATGTAGATGGCGGGGTCGTCGACCTCCGCGTCGAACGGCGCCGCCGCCGGGCGTCGACGGACCTGCGCCGGCACGCCGACGGCGATCGCGCCCGCGGGGACGTCCGTGATGACGACCGCGTTCGCGCCGACCTGCGCGCCGTCGCCGACCCACACCGGCCCGAGCACCTTCGCGCCCGCGCCGACCACCACGCGGTCGCCCAGGGTGGGGTGCCGCTTGCCCCGCTTCATGGTCTTGCCGCCGAGCGTGGACCCGTGGAAGAGGACGACGTCGTCCCCGACCTCCGCGGTCTCCCCGACGACCACGCCCATGCCGTGGTCGATGAACAGGCGTGCCCCGATGCGTGCGCCGGGGTGGATCTCGACGCCGGTCAGCGCGCGCGCCGCCTGCGAGAGCAGCCGCGCCGGCAGCCGCAGGGGCACGACCTGCCACATGCGGTGCGCCAGCCGGTACACCCAGATCGCGTGCACGCCCGGGTAGCCCAGCGCGACCTCCAGGCGCGACCGGGCCGCGGGGTCGTGGCCGTGCGCCGCGTCGAGGTCGTCGCGCAGCACGCGCAGGAAGTCGGTCAGGTGTCGCATGGGTGCTCCGTCGCCGGGGGTCGCGTGGGGGCGCGGGATGACGACGCCCGGCCGCCGTCGGCGTGCGAC
>NZ_JBHUZW010000061.1:0-21892 GCF_042667215.1 Cellulomonas sp. NPDC057328
CGCTCCCTGCTCAGGCCCCCCGCGCCGCCCCGCGCCGCCTCCGCCGCCCTCCACCCCGCCCCCGCCCCGCCGGCCGGCCCCCGGGCCGTCCCCCCCCCCCCCCTCCGCGTCCACCCCGCGGGCCGAGGTGCTCGCCGCCGGCTCCGACGCCGCGGCGGCGCGGCCGCCCGTCGTGCGCGGCACCGCCGGGCCCGAGCGCGCCGAGGTGCTGTCGGCGACGGGGGCGTCCGCCGTCCCGGTGCTGGCGCTCGGGCTCGCGGCGGTGCTCGCGGGCGGCGTGCTCGTGCTCACGACGCGGCGCACGGCGACCGAGGACTGACCACGCCCGAGGACTGACCGCGACGAGCGCACGCGCCGACCGGGCCGACGGCCGCGACGGCCCCACGGGCACCTCAGACGTCGTCGTCGGTCGGGTTGCACCTCGTCGCGATCATCGTGACCGTCCCGACGTCGGGTCGCCACGGCTCGAGGTTCCACGCGTCCTTGTCCGGTGCGCCGAGCACGTGGCACCACAGCTGCGCCCGCATGGAGGGCGCGGCGGCCTCCGGCTCGGCGGCCTCGAGCTGCGCCGCGAGCAGCTCCTGCGCCGCCAGCGAGCCACCCCGCACCCACCCGGCCGGCACCACCGCGAGCGAGCGTCCGCCCTCGGCCTCGCCCCACGTCGCGGACGCCAGCGCGGCCGTGCCGACGACGAACGACGCGGCACCCGACGCGGCGTCGAGCGCCAGGACGTCGCCCTCGACGCGCCAGGACGCCCGTGCACCGTCGGCGCCGTCGGGCGCGCCGAGCGCCACGGCGACTCCCCCGCCGGCGTCGCGCACCACGACCGAGCCGTCCGCCTGCCGCTCGACGCCGCCGCCCCGCGGCGGCGCGGCCCACGCGAGCACGCCCCCCGGCCCGGTCACCGTGACGGTGCTCGCACCGTCGCCCCCCGCTCCCACGTCCACCCGCACCTCGTCCGCCGCCGGCAGCAGCGCCGCGCCCACCGCGCCGCCGAGCATCGTCCCGGAGTCCCGCACGACGCCGACGGACGGGGCCGTCGGGCTCGCGGCGGGCGCCGGAGCGGACGACGTCGGAGGGCTCTCGCCCGGGGACCCGGGCACCGTCCCGCACCCGGCGAGGACGACCGCGACGCACGCCGCGACGACGCCTCGATCCCACCCCCGCCGCGCCACGACGCGACCGTAGCCGCAGACGCGTCGTCGCTGCACCGGCTGGTCGCCGGCGCTCGGCCCGCCGGCGGCGAGCCACCCGCCGCCGGCCGTGAGGAACAGGTGCCCGTCGGTGGCGGTGATCGTGGTGTCGGCGGGCGGTCCGCCGCCGCCGGAGCCGACGAGGGTGAGGTCGACGAGGTCCTTGGCGCCGTGGCCGGTGATGGTGGCCACGACCCGGCGGTAGGTCGTGGTGCCGTCGGCGGCGACCGCGAGCACGGTGTCGCCGACCTGGACGTCGGAGATCGCCTTGGTCGAGCCGTCGGCCAGCACGACCCGGGTGGCCGGGGTGAAGGCGGACAGGTCGCGCTCATCGCTTCGTCGTCATCGCGATGCCGCCTGTCGCCAGGATGAACAGGTCGAACACCGCCGAGCGGACAGCAGGGTCTTCGTCGATGCGGTCGAGCAGCGTTAAGGCGAAGGAGTCCACATCGAGCGTCGCCACTCCCCCGCGCTGCCGTTCTTCGCGGTCGCGAACAACAGGAGGCACCGAACGACATCTTTGCCATTGGTCGCTCGTTGCCGTTGGAAGGTCTGAAGCAGGATCCAGTCGCTGATCACTTGCGATCGCAACGCTTCGACAGACGTCCACCGCGTCGACCAGCCCTGTTCTTCGGCCGACTGCTGAAGGCGTACCAACGTGTCGAGGTCGATGCGGCAGATGCGGAAGTCGCTGTCCGCCGTCCTGATCAAGGTCACGTGATCACCCGCCTAGCACCCAGATGTCGATGGGCGTCTCAGGTGAGATGCGCCCCGCGGCCACCCGGCGTCGAAGTTCGTCCCAGCGGTGGTGCCCGTCGAGGATCGTGCCTGCCCGCGAGACATTGATCCCCGCCCCTCCTCGACGCCGTTGATCGTCGCTAGGAACTCGTCATCATCCATGAACTCATAGTGAGAGAACGGGTCACGTGTCGCCTGTCCCTCCGTGTACCTGTCGACATCGCCAGCGCGCTCGCTTCGGTGCCTCAGTGTGTAGTCGGACTCGGGCGTCGCCCGCGGGCAAGAGTCGTCGGTAGCCCCGCTGATGGAGTCGCGCAGGTCCTTGCGCCGCGGGTCGTCGTTGTGCGTGACGACGTCGGTGCCGTCGGTGGTGGTGACGGTGTAGGTGTGGTCGGTGTCGACGGTGAGGTTGTGGACCGTCGAGGTCTCGGACCGGTGGTTCGTGGCAGCGAGGGTGACGGGCGTGCCGTCGCGGTCGACCAGCTGGTCGCCGGTCTCCAGGTCGCCGGCGGGGACCCAGTCGCCGTCGGCGGTGAGGAACAGGTGCCCGTCGGTCGCGGTGATCGTGGTGTCGGCGGGCGGTCCGCCGCCGCCGCCGGAGCCGACCAGGGTGAGGTCGACGACGTCCTTGGCGCCGTGGCCGGTGAGGGTGGCCACGACCTGGCGGTGGGTGGTGGTCCTGTCGGCGGCGACCGCCAGGACGGTGTCGCGAGGAGTTGGACGAGCCCGATCCTCGAGCTCGTCGACTCGGTCTCAGTCGGTGCTGTCACGGACATGCCGATCAGCACGGCTCGCGACGAGCGCCCACAGCACTGCCGCGTGTGCAGAGCTGCGAAGCGCTAGCCGCGATGCCATCCACCGGCGGCCCGGCTCGATCGTCGCGACCCACCTCCACCGCACTGCGTGCTGCGCGGCTCGCCGTCTCCGCAAGGGACTCATGCGAAGGACGTTCGGGAAGCCGTGAGTGATGTCAGCGAGCAGGTGCATCCGCGCGAGCGCATCGACGTCCGCCGACTCGCGCGGGTCCAGCTCCTCGTCCTCGACGTACATCTCGCCCGCTTCTCCCATCCGGCGGATCTCAATCAGAGATTGCTCGGTGAGCACGGCGACGAGGTCCACAGCGCTCACACGACGACTACCCAAGCCAGTTCTCACTTCCTCGGATGAAGATGGGAGTCGACCACATCCTTCGCGCCGTGGCCGGTGATGGTGGCCACGACCTGGCGGTGGTGGTGGTGCCGTCGGCGACCTGGAGCAGGGCGTTGACGCGGCCTCGTCCGAAGGTGTCGGCTCCTCATGCCAGAATGCAGCTCGAAACTCAACGAACGTGCTCTCTCGTGCCGCTCGGCGCGACGCCGTACGTTCCTCGCGCAGGCGCGGTGCTATGAATTGGCGGACGCGCTCGCTCCTTCCCTTGGGAAGGTAGGGCGCGTTCGACCTCATCGTCCGGACGGCCCCGAGCCGCGAAGTCGCCGAGCGATCTCCCAGTCGACGAGGAGCAGGCTCCCGCGTACCGGAGCCCGTGACTCGTCCAGTACGACGACGGTGACCGAGGTGCCCGGCTGCAAGGGCGCCTCTCCCGCCTTGCTCCGGTCGACGAGCACCCTGGTCCAGTCCCCCAGATGAACAAGAACCCCCCAGGGAGACGTTCTCCACCGTGCCGGTGTACTCACCGTCCAGAACAGCGGTTATCTGCCGTCAACCCATGAGCGATTCATGGTCAGCCGGCCGAACTCACCGGGGCGTCGACGGGAATTTCGCACTCGATACGTGCGGATCCACCTGGCTCGTGCCGGTCATAGCGGTGCGCTGCATCACTGAACTCGTCCATTCACTCGGGGCCGCCGTACGGCGAGGTGTCGGCGGCTCGCCGGGTCCTGCGGTACCAGTTCGGCGGATGCGGCTCCGGCTCGAGAGGCCATCCCCTCGAGCGGAGCCCCGCTGCAGGTACGTCCTGCACCCACGACCCATCGAGCGTCACCGCGTCCGCTTCCGCCCGGGCTACCACCACGTCGACCCGCGGCACGTCGACCCGCCCGCCCCGCGCCAGAGGAAGCCAGTCAAACGCTGCGGTGTCGTTCGACGCATCGAGGACGAACGCGCGCGTGGAGTCCGGCAACTCCGTGACCATCGAGGCCATCACGTTGACGACGACGTCGAACTGCACTGGTGGCAAGGCGTCGAGGTACGCCGTCGTGCGGTGCAGCCCGGCGCCGTGGGCGTCTATCGGCACACGCTCCACGACGAGGTCCTCGCTGTCGCTGAACCACAGCTGGTACGCCACCGGTCTGCGCGAGCTGCGCAGGAGCTCCAGGAACTCCTTCACCGACGTCGGAGTGCGATTTCCCTCGTCATCGAGAACGTTGACGAGGCCAGGACGGGTAGTCAAGGACGTACGCAAGCCTGCGGCCAGCAGCCGATCGACCAGTACTTCCGGGTCGGCGCCATCCTCCCACCACTCGACGTACGCGTCTGACGCACTCACCAGTCACCCCGCCGGAAACGTGAAGACATTCTCATCGCCGAACCATTTCCTCGCGAGATCCACGGCGGTAGTTGGGGTGCCCTCTTCCAGATAGTACATGGCACGGACGCCGGCTTGATCTGCCGCGGCCTTCGCGTTCTGGAGTGCCGTGCCGAACCTCGACAGGCTCTTTGCCTTTCCGGGGCCCCCGACGAAGATGTACTCGCCATTCGGGCCCAAGACATCCAGCCCGGTTCGACCGAAGCCCTCTGCTGCCACCCTGATGTCCTGCCCATCGGGTCCCTTCGCCACCGTGCCGCCGACCAGGTCCGCCACGCGCTGCTCGCGAGCGGCCCCGACAGCGTTGGCTGCATTGCCACCGCCGCCGATCGGGCACGCGTTGGCATCCTGCGCGTCACCCATCGCACCGCGGATGTCGTCGTTGTGGGTGACGACGTCGGTGCCGTCGGTGGTGGTGACGGTGTAGGTGTGGTCGGTGTCGACGGTGAGGTTGTGGACCGTCGAGGTCTCGGACCGGTGGTTCGTGGCGGCGAGGGTGACGGGCGTGCCGTCGGGCTCGACGAGCTGGTCACCGGCGGTCAGGTCGCCGGCGGGGACCCAGTCGCCGTCAGCGGTGAGGAACAGGTGCCCGTCGGTGGCGGTGATCGTGGTGTCGCCGGGCGGTCCGCCGCCGCCGGAGCCGACCAGGGTGAGGTCGACCAGGTCCTTGGCCCCGTGGCCGGTGATGGTGGCCACGACCTGACGGTAGGTCGTGGTGCCGTCGGCGGCGACCGCGAGCACGGTGTCGCCGACCTGGACGTCGGAGATCGCCTTGCTGGCGACGTGACTAGAGGCCAGGCGGTGCGAACGGAGTACTACCTGCTGACCCAGGACCATCGCCCGGTCCTTCGCTCGCGTCCAGGGCAGCGCAAGCGCGAGGACCGAGCGGGAGGAGTCGAGGCCGGAACTGCAGTGGTCGGGACCGTAGGTAAGCATGCGCCAAGGAGCGGATCGAGCACCATCGGAGGTCTGCGCCGACGTGCCACCACTCGACGGAGGCGTCCGACGCGCTCAGACAGTTACCCCCAAGAGATGGAACGGCGACTCGACTCGCCGAGTCGGTACGCGGCAAACGACAGAGTTCCCGGCGATGCCATCGCCGATCTCCTCGCGTCCGCACAACGCTGACCGGCACCCTCGCGCTTCCGCGAGACCCTGGTCTCAGACGATGCCTTGCGACCAATGGCGGAACGGCGCGTCGGCAGCGAGACGCGGTGCGATGGTGCTGAGAGTGACTGACATCGACTTCGCTAGATCCTCCAGCATCGTCACGAGTCGGGCCCTGGCGATGGACTCGACAGGCGGGCTTGGTTGCCACGACGTGCGTGAGAGACAATGGATCTCCACGTCATCGCCGTGTGGCCGGAAGGACAACGAGCTCTCGATTCCCTGTCCGTACAGGTCGAGCTCGACGTCCTCCCCGGTGCGCGCGGCCTGGAGCAGGCGCGGGAACTGTTCCATGAACGACGACATGTCGTACACGACGTCGAGGGGCCACCGGTCCCGGCCGAACCCGGCGAGCACGAACTCGCCGGCTGAGGCCTGGGCTATCAGCCCGCACGCAGCCATCACGTCGACTTCGTAGTCACCAGAGACCTCCGGCTCCTCGTGCTGCGGGTGCCGCGCACCTTCCTCGCGCGCGACGAACTCGATGCGAAAACTCATCCGGTCCGACGATGGGGTATGCGGTCTTGATGAGACCATTGTTGCCGGACATCCTGGCCTGGCTTGCGCTCCGGCGCTCAGCACTCGAGCGCGGCCACAGCCTCGATGTGTCCCAGGTCGCGATGCTCTTCGCTCACCGGAGCACCTCGTCATTCTGCGGGTCATAGGTGACGAGCCCGTGATCTGATGCGATCCGCAGCAGACTCGGCACCACGTCGGCTGAACGCGATCCTGAGATCGCGACTATCACACACTCGTCTGTCGCGTAGATGGGCGAAGCCCACGGTGATGTCTCGGCGTTCTCGTCGGTGAGATCAGCGAAGGCGGTGCGCACGTCGTCGAGGAATCGCGAGACCGCCTCGTCGGCGGCAACGACGCCGATCTCCCCCTCGGTGAGCTTGTCGTAGATGGCGTAGGCGTCATCTGGAGACGGGGTCGACTCGTCGTACCAGAATGCTAGATCGAAACTCAACACACACCCCTTTCTCTGGTGCCGCCGACGAGTGCCAGCTCGTTCCGCGTGTCACCGGACGATCCACACGTCGAACACGCCGACGAGGGTACGCCCGTCCTTTGTCTGCACGGTGTTGCCGGGCGTGTTGAGCCAGGCGTCGGCCTCCCGCTGTTCTGCACTGCGCTTCGCCTTGCCGCCCTTCACCTCGACTCCATACCACTGTCCGTCGATCTGGACGGTGCCGTCATACTTCCGCGCACCAATCCCGGGAATCGACACGTGGGTCTCGCCGCGACGAACGTCCGCTCCGTCGAGCTCCAGCTGTTCCCACGCTGCTTGCTCGTCGGCCGCACCGTCGCGCCCCCTCTGGCCGTCGCGCTGCGCGTACTTGCCGTCGGGGGTCCTCGGAACGTTCCCGTTCGGGCAGGCCATCCTGCCGCGCAGGTCGTCGTTGTGGGTGACGACGTCGGTGCCGTCGGTGGTGGTGACGGTGTAGGTGTGGTCGGTGTCGACGGTGAGGTTGTGGACCGTCGCGGTCTCGGACCGGTGGGTGGTGGCGGCGAGGGTGACGGGGGTGCCGTCGGGGTCGACGAGCCGGTCGCCGGGGTTGAGCTCGCCGGCGGGGACTCAGTCGCCGTCGGCGGTGAGGAACAGGTGCCCGTCGGTGGCGGTGATGGTGGTGTCGGTGGGCGGTCCGCCGCCGCCGGAGCCGACGAGGGTGAGGTCGACGAGGTCCTTGGCGCCGTGGCCGGTGATGGTAGCCACGACCTGGCGGTGGATGGTGGTGCCGTCGGCGGCGACGGCCAGGACGGTGTCGCGAGGAGCTGGAGGAACCGGATCTCAGAGCTCGCCGACCCAATGTCAGTCGGTGCTGTCACGGACATGCAGGTCGGCACCGCTCTCGACGAGTGCCTTCAGCGTTGCCGCGTGTCCGGGGCTGCGGAGTGCTAGCCGCGATGTCATCCATCGGCGGCCCGGCTCGCTGGTGGCGGCCCACCTCCACCGCAACGCGTGTCGCGCGGCTCGTCGTCTCCGCAAGGGACTCATCCGGAGGACGTTCGCGAAGCCGTGAGTGATGTCGGCGAGCAGGTGCATCCGCGCCAGCACATCGACGTCCGCCGGCTCGTGCGGGTCCAGCTCCTCGTCCTCGACGTACAGCTCGCCGGCTTCTCCCATCCGGCGGATCTCGATGAGCGATCGCTCGGTGAGCACGGCGAGAAGATCCACAGCGCTCACACGACGACTACCCACGCCAGTTCTCCGTTCCTCGAAAGATGGGAGTCTTCGACGAGATGCCTCCACTGACGTCGACGGCATGCTGGCGCGCTCGTGCAATGAGTTCAGCGGCACGGTGATTGCCGGTATCGATCTCGCGGATGGACGAGCAGACCGCAAGGTGCATCCCGTCCGGTGGCGGTGATCGTGGTCCCGGCGGGCGGTACGCCGCCTCCGGAGCCGACACGGGTGAGGTCGACCAGGTCCTCGGCGCCGTGGCCGAGGTGCGCCGTGCCTACCGGCCCAAGAGCATCGCCCGGTCCTCCGCCCGCGACCATGGCACCGCGAGCGCGAGGACGGAGCACGAGGAGTTGAGCCCGAACTGCAGCTCCCCCGCCCGTCGCCACCGGACCCCCCCGATCTCACCCCACGCGAGGACGAAGCAGTCGTGGAAGATCAGCGGGCGCGGCGCGGGCAGGTCGTCATCGCTCGGCAGCGTCAGCGACGGTCCCTCGTCCCACTGCTTCACGCCGTTCGGTGCGAGGACGGAGTCGATGACCTGAAGCGCTGGCGGTCGCGCCGTGATCACCACCAGCTCGACGACGTCGGAGGAGCCCTTGCGTGTCTTCACCTCGACGATGCACCCCGGAGACACGCACATGTGCGCGGTGGGCGCTTCCTCGAGCGTGAAGTAGTCGGGCCACGTGACGGTGACGGGGACATGGTCGTCGAACTCGACGAGCGGGTCGACGCCCTCGTCCTTCGAGTGGTAGCGCAACACTCCGTCACCCTAGGTGTCGTGCGTGCTTGAGCACCGGGTTGAGGCCGGCCGAGCGGGGTGCGCTGAAGATCAGCTCCCACCCGCCCGAGACCTGCATCTCGTCCCATCTACCGACCGTCGCACCATCGACAGCGCCCGCGAGGCTCTCCAGGCGCAGCTTCTCTGCGATCGATCGGCTCCCGGCAAGGCCGCGCGTCTCCTCCCAGATGTGCTTCGTCGCGTTGGGGTTGACCCACACCTGCTGTCCTGCGGACGTCGTCAGGTTGAACGACTTGGGAAGCGCACTGCCGACATCACGAGATGGCTGGGTCGCGCTGACGCGATCCAGGACGTCCGGCCGCGGGATGTCGCACGCCTCACCGGTCTGAACGTCGCCGCCGGCCCGACGCAGCGCGTCTTCTGCGCCGTCGTTGTGGGTGACGACGTCGGTGCCGTCGGTGGTGGTGACGGTGTAGGTGTGGTCGGTGTCGACGGTGAGGTTGTGGACCGTCGAGGTCTCGGACCGGTGGTTCGTGGCGGCGAGGGTGACGGGCGTGCCGTCGGGCTCGACGAGCTGGTCACCGGCGGTCAGGTCGCCGGCGGGGACCCAGTCGCCGTCGGCGGTGAGGAACAGGTGCCCGTCGGTGGCGGTGATCGTGGTGTCGCCGGGCGGTCCGCCGCCGCCAGAGCCGACGAGGGTGAGGTCGACGAGGTCCTTGGCGCCGTGGCCGGTGATGGTGGCCACGACCTGGCGGTGGGTGGTGGTGCCGTCGGCGGCGACCGCGAGCACGGTGTCGCCGACCTGGACGTCGGAGATCGCCTTGGTCGAGCCGTCGGCCAGCACGACCCGGGTGGCCGGGATGAAGGAGTTGCACTCCTTCTTCTGGTTCTCCGCCTGCTTGCGGGCCTGCTGGTTGGCCTTCTTGGCGGAGTCGACTTCCTTCGACGTGCGGGCGGCGACCTGGCGTGACTCGGTGGCGGCGTTCCTCGCCTGGGAGACCGCGGTGTTCGCCTTCTGCACCGCGGCGGTGTCCGGGACCACCTTCGCGGGGGACGCCTTCGGGATGTCGTCAAGGGCCCGGCGAGCGGTCTTCAGCCGGGAGTACCCCTCGACCAGGCGCTTGCCGACGCCGACCGCCTTGATGGCGACCTTCGCGGCCTTGAACATCTTGCCCCAGGGCACCGCGTTCAGGGCCGTGCTGATGCAGGCCCCGACGTCGCCCTTGGTGATGCAGTTCTTGGCGTCGGTGTACCCGATCAGGTCCATGACCAGGCCGATGATCTCGTCGCCGATCTGTGCGACGAACGTCTCCGCCTCGGCAACGGCCTTCTTCGCGGCCTCGCGCTGCGCGGCGAACGGGTCGTCCGCGGTCGGGAGGGTCGCTCCGCTGGCGTGCTGCGGCCGCGGCTCCATGCCCGACGGGTCCGTCAGCGCGGTCGGCCGGTTGGACGCGTAGGCGTACGGCGAGATCCCCGTCGCCTGCCCCGAGCCCGCGACCGGGTCGACCGAGTCGAACCGGCCCGACGACGTGTCGTAGTTGCGCGCCCGCAGCTGGTAGCGGTCCGACTGCGTCTCGTCGCGGTACCCGCCGGTGAACTGCAGCGGGTTGACCGGTGCGTCGTCCGCCAGGCGCTTCCCGCCGGAGACGAGGTCGGTGCCCCGGACCCCGCCGAACGGGTCGTAGTCGTACGCCCACTGCGCGTCGCCCGTGGGCGAGACGACGGCCGACGTGCTGCCCAGCCAGTCGCGGACGTAGGAGGAGTAGTCGTCCCCGCCCTCCGCCAGGCCGAGCGGCGAGCCGTCGGGGGCGTACAGGAACGACGTCGTCTCCGTCTCGGCCGGGCCCGTGCGCGTCTCGCCGGCGATGGTCGGCAGCGGGCCGTTGACGTCCCACGTCCACGCCGTCGACTCCAGCGCGCCCTCGGCGGTCGTCGTCGCCGACGACAGGCGCAGGCCGGCTGCGTCGTACGCGTACCGCGTCTGCTCGCCGTCGACGGTCGCCGTCGCGAGGGTCCGGTCGAGGTTGTACGTGTACGCCTCGTCGCCGGCCTTCGTCTGGTTGCCCTCGGCGTCGTACGCGTACTCCCGCGTGCCGGCCTGCACGTCCGGCAGGTCGGGCAGCTGCCCGACCACGGTCGTCGTCTCGCGCGTGAGCTGGTCGCCCGCGTCGAACGTCGAGGCCGTCGTGGCCGTGCCCGTCGCGGTCGTCACCTTCTGCGACGTGCGGTTGCCGACCAGGTCGTAGCCGTAGTCGAACCGCTGCGCCGCCGGTGCGCCCGGGGCGCACGACGCCGCGCCGTAGCAGGCCGAGGTCAGCCGGTGCGCCTTGTCGTACGCGTACGACGTCGCCTCGACGACCTCCGGGCCACCGGCGGTGCGGGTCGCGGTGACCCGCGTCGGGTTGCCCACCGCGTCCCGCACCACGTCGTGCGCCGAGACGACCTCGCCCCCTGCGCGGGTCGTCGCGACGCGCGTCAGGCGGCCCGCCGCGTCGTACGTGCGCCCCTCCGTCAGGCCGGTGGCCTCGGGGAAGGTGATCGACGTGAGCTGGTCCGCCACGTCCCACCCGAAGCGGTACGTCGCGGCGGACCGGTCGGCGCCCTCGGCGGTCAGCGACGTCAGGCGGTCGGCGACGTCGTAGGTCGCGGACACCGTCGTGCCGTCCGGGTACGTGCGCGACGTCAGGTTGTCCTGGGCGTCGTAGCCGTACGAGAACGCCTGGACGTTGCCCGCGGTGTCGGTGCGGGTGACCGTCGACAGCCGGCCCGTCGCGTCGTAGGCGTGCTCGCGCACGCCGCGCGGGTCGGCCATCGACACCAGGCGGTTCTTGGCGTCGTAGCCGAACGTGAACAGCTCGCCGCGCGTGCCGAGCTGCCGGGACACCGGCCGGTCGAGCGTGTCGTACGCCATCCGGACCGTGCGCACCTCGCGGTTCGGGTCGATCCGCGGGTCGCCCTCGACGACGCGCGCCGTGACGAGCTCCACGAGGTTGGAGTTCGCGTCGTACACGTACTCCCGGCGCCGGCCCAGCGCGTCCGTCGAGGCGACCGTGCGCCCGGCGCGGTCGTACTCGAGCTTGGTCTCGTGACCGCGCGGGTCGCGCCGGCCCGTCACCTGACCGTTCGCGTCGTAGGTGTACCGCAGCGCCTGCTGGTCGCTCGTCGCGTCCGGGCCGCGCACGGTGAGCAGGCGGTCGGCCGCGTCGTACGCGTACCGGACCACCGAGCCCGCGGCGTCCGTCGACGACTCCAGGCGCCCCACCGCGTCGTACGCCGACCGCGTCACGTTGCCCAGCGGGTCGCGCACCTCGACCGGGTTGCCCGCCTGGTCGTAGGCGTAGCGGGTGGTGAACGCCGCCGGGTCGGCGCCCGGCAGGTGGCCGCGCGGCTCGGTGATCGCGACCGGTCGGCCGTCGTCGTCGTACTCCCAGGTGATGACGCCGCCCGCGGCCGTGACCTGGCGCGTCGGGTTCCCGAGCTGGTCGTACTCGATCTGCGCGGGCGAGTCGACGCCCGTGCCGCCCGTGCGGCGGTTCGCGCGGTCGTACGTGAGGCCGAGGGCGTCGCCGTTCTCGTCCGTCATGCCGGTGACGTTCCCGGCGGCGTCGTACGACATGCCGGTCTGCGCGCCCAGCTCGTCGACCTGCCGCACCGGGCGCCCGAGCTCGTCGAACGTCGAGTCGACCTGGACCAGGCGGCCCTGCGCGTCCGGGCGCTCGGCCCGCACGAGGTTGCCGCGGAAGTCGTAGCGGAACGTCGTCGTGTACGCCGCGCGGCGCTTCTCGAGGTCGGCGTCCGACTCGCCGTCGCGGCGCCCGGCGTTGCCGAGCGGCAGGCGCTCCGTGGCGACGCGGCCCTGCCCGTCGTACGTCCACGTGGTGCGGTTGCCCTCGCCGTCGGTGACCGAGGCCGTGCGGCCGGCCCTCGTGTACGTGTACTCGGTGACGTTGCCGATCGGGTCCTTCAGCGTGACCAGCCGGCTCGTGTCGTCGTACGTGTACCGGGACGAGTTCGCCAGCTGGTCGGTGACGACGACGACGTTGCCCAGCTCGTCGTACGTCGTCCGGACCGGCTCGTTCTTGCCCGGGTCGCGGCGCTCGACCAGGCGGTCCTGGGCGTCGTACGCGTACCGCGTGCGGTACTGGTCCCTGTTCGCGCCGACGACCGTGCCGCGCGGGTCGACGACCGAGACCAGACGGCCCGTGCCGTCGTACGTGAACTCGGTGCGCCGCCCGGTCGGCGTGACCTCCGCCGTCCGGTTGCCGGCTGCGTCGTACTCGTAGCGCGTGACCTTGCCGCGCGGGTCGGTGCGCGTCGCGAGCAGGCCGCGCGCGTCGTAGGAGTACCGGTAGCCGTCGGTCTGCTCCGGGTCCTTCTGGCTCGTCATCTCGTTGTTCTGGTCGTACGCGTACGACCACGTGCTGCCGCGCCCGTCCGTGTGCGACGTGAGGTTGTTGCCCGCGTCGAACGCGTTGCGCTCGACGTGGTCGAACGGCGCGGGGGCGTGCCGCTCCACCGGGTTGCCGTTGGCGTCGTGCAGCGCGCCGGACTGGTTGCCCTCGGGGTCGACGACGAGGGACTCGTTCAGCCGCTCGTCGTACCGGTACGTCACGGTGTCGCCGTTGCCGTTGCGGCTCCACAGCAGGACGTTCCCGCGGTAGCCGTCGCGCGAGACGACGCCGTCGGCGTCGGTGGTCGTCGCTACCTGCTCCTGCGCGTCCCAGGCGAAGGTCGTGACGGCGCCGGTCGCGTCCGTCTGCCGGGTCACGCGGCCGTCCGCGCCGTACGTGGTCGTGACGTCGCGCTTGCCGCGGGCGTCGGTGACATGGTCGAGGCGGCCCTGCGCGTCGTAGTGGTACTGCCACGTGTAGCTCCGCGCGTCCTGGACCTTCGCCAGGCGGCCGGACTCGTAGTCGAACTGCACGCTGCGGCCGTCGGGCAGGGTGAGCTTGCTGATGGCGCGCACGTCCTGGCGGTTCTCGACCCGCACGACACGGCCCGCGGCGTCGGTGAGCTGCGAGAGCAGCCCGTTGCCCGCGTACGTGAGCGTGATGCCGTGCCCGCGCGCGTCCTTCACCGACAGCAGGCGGCCCTGGGCGTCGAACTCGAGCCGGCGCTGGTCGGGCGGGGTGAGGACCCAGCCGCCCCCGGTGCGGTCCGTCAGCACCGCACGGACGCCGGCGGGCCGCGTCCACGAGCCGTCGGCCGCGCGGCGGTACACCGCCTCGGCGCCGTCCTCGGCGCGCACCCGGACCGCGTCGGCACCCGCCTCGGGGGCGATCACGCGCGCGTCGTACGTCCACGTCCAGCCCGCGCCGAACATGCCGGTGCCGGTGCTGGCCGAGGAGTAGAAGCGCACGGCCTCGAACGGGATGCCGAACGACGTCATCGTCAGGTCGCGCTCCGTGCGGTTGAACGCGCCGGTGCCGGTGTTGACGAGCGCCCCGCGCAGCTCCTGGCCGTCCACGGTGCGGCCCAGGACGGTCGAGCACGCGCACCCGGCGGCCTGCGCGTCGGAGAGCGCCGGCGGGGTGACGGTGGCGCGGGGGTGCGCCGGGGCGGACGGGGCCGAGTCGGTGGGCGTGCCGTCCTGCGCGAGCACGGAGATCGTCACCGTGTACTGCCGGGCCGGGTCGAGCGTCCACCCGTCCGCCGCGCCGAAGCTGCGGCAGAACTCGCGGGGCGCGCCGCAGCGGGACAGGTCCTCGCGGCCGAGGTCGGCCGACGCCTGCTGCGCGCCCGTCCCCGCGTCGGTGACGGTCGCGCGCCACCGCGCCCAGGACGTCGGGTCGCCGTCGGCGACGTCCGCGTCGAAGTACACGACGAGCGACGTGTCGCCCAGCAGGTAGCCCGGCCGCACGACGAGGTCGCGGGCGGAACCGTCGGCCGCGACCGCCTGCTCCGCCGCGGCGGCCGTCGGCGCGGCCGCACCCGCCGCGGCGCCGAAGGGTGCGAGCGCCGACCGCGCGACCCCCGGCCGCATCGGGGCGGCGACGGGCGCCTGCGCGGCGACCGGGACGGCCGGCGGCTCGACCGGGACCTCGTCCGGGCCGCCGGTGCGGACCGCGTTGCGGGGCAGCGGCCGCTCGACCGGTGCGGCGCCGTCCTCGGCGACCGGCACGGGCCCGGCGGTCGCGGCCGCCTGCGGGACGAGCACGAGCCCCGTCGCGAGGAGGACGGGCGCCACCACGGCGCCGACGGCCCGGTGCAGCCGGGACGGACGGACGACGGACGAGCCTGGACGCGCGGACATGCGACACCCCCTGCGCACGCCGACGACACCGTCACCGCGCCTCGCGGCCGCCCCCTGCAGCGGCCGAGCCGGTTGACACCCAAGGGGTCGGCGCGGCTGCACCGCCAGGCGGCGACCGCATGGTGAGACCGCTCCCACTCGTCCACGGCGTGGCCACCGACGCGGAGGCGGGCGTTCGACGCGCCGTCCGTGCAGGTGGAGACGTGTGTCCGATTCGCCCGCGTTTGCGGCGCCGACCACGAATGTCGCGCGTGTTCATGAAAGAACTCTCACGTCCTGGACGCGCCCGGCTCACCGCGCGCGGGTGCGCCGTCGGCCCGGCGACCGGTGGCACGGCATCGCGCACGGTGCTGTGCTGCCGGGATGGACCACTTCACGCGCGACGGCCTGCGGTTCGACGTGCGCGACCACCCGCCCGCGGGCGCGGACCCGGACGCGCCGGTCGCGGTCCTCCTGCACGGCTTCCCGCAGGACGGCAGCGCGTACGACGCGGTCGTGCCCCTGCTGACGCGTGCGGGTGTGCGCGTGCTCGTGCCCGACCAGCGCGGCTACTCCCCCGGCGCCCGGCCCCGCGGTCGGCGGCCGTACGTCGTACCCGAGCTGGTGGCCGACGTGGTGGCGCTGCTCGACGCGGCGGGCGTCGAGGCGGCGCACGTCGTGGGCCACGACTGGGGCGGCGCCGTGGCGTGGGCCGTCGCGGCGCGCGAGCCCGACCGGACGGCGTCGCTCACGGCGCTCGGCACGCCGCACCCGGCCTCGATGCGCGCGGGCCTGCTCCGCGGGCAGGCCGTGCGCTCGTCGTACGTCGGCTTCTTCCAGCTGCCGGGCGTCCCCGAGCGGCTGCTCCTCGCCGACGGCGGCGCCCGGCTGCGCAGCTCGCTCACGCGCGCGGGCCTCGAGGCCGACCGCGCCGACCGCTACGTCGCGCGGATGCGCGAGCCCGGCGCGCTCACCGCCGCGCTCGCCTGGTACCGCGCGCTGCCGGTGCCGAGCGGCGGCGGCACGGCCCGCGTCGAGGTCCCGACGACGTACGTCGCCGCCCGCCGGGACCCGTTCTTCGCGCCCGCGTCCGTCGCGGCGACCGGCCGGTACGTCGACGGCGACTACCTGCACGTCGCGCTCGACGCCGACCACTGGCTCCCCGAGCACCGGCCGGCCGACGTCGCCGCCGCCGTGCTGGGCAACGTGCGGTGACGGCGGGTCGATGAGGCTCTGGTCCCTGCATCCCGCGCTGCTCGACCGCCAGGGGCTGACGGCGTGCTGGCGCGAGGCGCTCCTCGCCCAGGCGGTCCTGCTCGACCGCACCAAGGGGTTCACGAAGCACCCGCAGCTCGACCGGTTCCGCGCGCAGCCGGAACCCGTCGTGGCGATCGCCGCCTACCTGCACGCCGTGCGGGACGAGGCGGCACGTCGCGGCTACCGGTACGACCCCGCCCGCGTGCACCTGCCCGACGACGCCCGGACGCGCGGCGTCGGCCGCATGTCCGTCACGTCGGGCCAGGTGCAGCTGGAGTTCGCCCATTTGCTGGCGAAGCTCGCCGAGCGCTCGCCGGAGCGGCACCGCTGGGTCGCGGCGGTCGGACGCGCGTCCCCGCACCCGCTGTTCGTCGTCGTGCCCGGCGACGTGGAGCGCTGGGAGAGGGCGTCGTGAGCGCCGCCGCGGCGGCGGCCCGGCTCGTCCACAGGACGTCCGTGCGGGCCCTCCGGTCCCCGCGCACTCTGCCAGACTCGCGCCATGGTGCTCGGCTGGCGACGACCACAGGTCGTGGTGGTGCACGATCCGGCGCCGTCAACCGCCGACCTGCTGCTCGACGAGGCGCGCCGGGCCGAGCAGACGCAGATCCAGCTGCACGCCGCGATGGACCAGCGTGCCGGGGTGCTCGTCGGTTTCGCCGGGGTGCTCGTCGGCATCATGCTGACCGCCGACTCGTCTGCGCTGCCGGCGTGGACGCGGACGGTCGCACTCGTGATGGCGAGCGCGGCGGCACTCGTGTCTGCCGTACCGCTGGCGATGCCCACGATGAACACCGTGTCTCCCGCCGAGCTGGTCGAGAGGTACCACCAGGACGACCGTGACGACGTGGTGGCGGTGGTCACGGACCTCACCGCCTGGGTCGTGCAGGGCGCCGGCGAGCAGCTGCGTGGCAAGCGGCGGCTCGTCCTCCTCGCGGCCGCTCTTCTCGTCACGTCTGTCGGTGCGACAGCAGCCGGACGTATCCTCGAGCTGTGGCCGGTCCTGACCGGCTCGGGAGGTGGGAGCGCATGAGCGCCAAGGACACACGGACGCCGCGCAAGCTCGTCGTCGACCCCGACCTGCTGATGAACCTGGGGGGCGACGAGAGAGCGGTCCGACGTGCGCGCCGGCGCCTCGTCGAGGAGGCCCGCGCCGGCGCCGTCGTCATCTCCCCCCGGTCGGCGGTCTCCCGTGCCGTCGACGGATCCACGGCACGGGAGCCTCGCCCCCGCTGACGACGGCTCAGCGCTTGTGGTGCTTCTCCGGGATCGGCGCGTCGCCCGACGCGCGCTGCGCCCGGTAGTACGCCCGCGCCTCCTCCTGGCGCTCGTGCTCGACACCCGACGAGATGGGCGCGCGCAGGTGCTCCTGCCCGTAGCCGAACGCGTCGACGAGGTCCTGCGCGTGCGGGCGCAGGCGCGCGAGCAGCCGCTCGATGTACGACGTCACGGTGCGCGCGCGGCCGGCCGACAGGCGCCCGTTGACGAGGTACCAGGCGAGGTCCCGCTCGATGAGGGTGAGGCCGAACAGGTCGCGCAGCCACGTGAGCACCTGCCGCGTGCCCGGGTCCTCGACGCGCGCGAGGCCGCGCGTGAACGCCTCCCACTGCACGCGCTCGGCTTGCGCGCGGGCGGCCTCGATGAGCTCGTGCTGGTGGGCGTTGAACAGCGCGGCGGCCTTGTCGGGGCTCATCCGCCGGGCCGGGGCGAGGGCCTGCGCGACCTGCGCGACCTTCGCCTCGACGCGGTCCGTGAGCAGGTCACGCTGCGTCTGCTCGTCGCGGAGCTGGCCGACCGACCGGCGCGCGTCCCCGAGGTCGCCGAGCGCCTGCACGGCGCGCACCAGCGGCGTGCGGTGCAGTGCGGCGTCCGCGACACGCTCGGCCACGAAACGCGCCATGTCGCCCTTGTCCGCCTGCACGTCCTTGAGCGACTTCGCGTAGTCGGCGAGGAGCCGCTTCGCGACCAGCTGGTAGAGCACCGTGTTGTCGCCCTCGAACGTCACGTACACGTCCATGTCGGCGTGCAGGCCGGTAAGCCGGTTCTCCGCGAGGAAGCCCTGGCCGCCGCACGCCTCGCGGGCCGTCTGGATCGTGCGCAGCGCGCCCCACGTCGACGTCGGCTTGAGGGACGCTGCGAGCGTCTCCAGGTCCTCGCGGCCCTCGGCGGTGTCGCCGCGGCCGGAGAAGACGTCGTCGAAGGCCGCGAGCAGCTCCTCGTGCGCGAACGTCGCCGCGTAGGTCTCGGCGACCAGCGGCAGCAGCCGGCGCTGGTGCTGGCCGTAGTCGAGGAGCGTGACCTCGTCGGACCCGCCGCCGGCGAACTGGCGCCGCTGGTTCGCGTACGTCACCGCGATCGCGAGCGCGATCTTGCTCGCGTTGACGGCGGCGCCGTCGAGGGAGACGCGCCCCTGCACGAGCGTGCCGAGCATCGTGAAGAAGCGCCGGCCCGGGCTCGCGATGGGCGACGAGTAGGTGCCGTCGGGCGCGACGTCGCCGTACCGGTTGAGCAGGTGCGTGCGCGGGACGCGCACGTGGTCGAAGTGCAGGCGGCCGTTGTCGATGCCGTTGAGGCCGCCCTTGACGCCGTCGTCCTCACCGCCGATGCCCGGCAGGAACTCGTGCGTGCGCGGGTCGCGGAGCGGCACGTAGAACGCGTGCACGCCGTGGTTGACGCGCGGCTGCCCGGGCGCCGCCGTGACCAGCTGCGCGAACACCACGGCCGCGGTGCCGTGCACGGCCGCGTTGCCGAGGTAGTCCTTCCAGGCCCCGCGGAACGGGGTGTGGAGGACGAACTCCTGCGCGTCGGCGTCGTACTCGGCCGTCGTCCCGATGGACGCGACGTCCGAGCCGTGGCCCGTCTCCGTCATCGCGAACGCCCCCGGCACGTCCAGGTGCATGGCGCCCGGCAGGAACGTGTCGTGGTGGTGCTCGGTGCCCAGGTGCAGGATCGCCGACGCGAACAGACCCCACTGCACGCCCGCCTTGATCTGCAGCGACGGGTCGGCGGCGACGAGCTCCTCGAAGCGCGCGAGCGAGCCGCCGTGGTCGTCCGCGCCGCCGAGCCGCGTCGGGAACGCGCGCAGCACGTCGTGCTCCGCCTCCAGCCGGCGCAGCTGGTGCAGCACCCGCTCGCGGTGCTCCGCCATCGGCATGCCCTCGACCTTCTGGAAGTCGGGGTCCGCCGTGATCGCGCGCGCCTCGCGGCGCAGCTGCGCGTACTGCCCGAGCAGCAGGTTCTCGAGCGCGGCGACGTCCACGCGGTCGGCGCCGTCGTGGGCGCCGGCGGCGGGTGCGGGACGGGCCTCGGGGCGGACGGTCGTGGTGGTCATCGCTGCTCCCTCGGGGTGCCGGCCGCGTCGTCGCTGCCGGGCTGGTGGGTCTGTGCCGGGTGGGCGGTGGTGCGGGGGTCGTGCGGGGTGCTGTCGGGGGTGCCGCCGGACGTGCTGCCGGGGCTGCCGTCCCGCGCGCCGACGTCGCGCGGCGGGCGGTCGCGGGGCGGGCGGTCGCGGGCGAGGAGGCCGACCGGGCCGGCCCACAGCCACGCGGCGACCTGCGCGGTGAGCGCCTCGCGGTCGGGCGTGCCGGGCTCGTCGCGGTGCGCGAGCCACCACTCGCCGGCGCCGCGCACGAAGCCGACCGCGCCGGCGGCCCAGGACTCCGCGAGCGCGCGGGTGGCCGCGTCCGGCCGGGCGGCGGTGCCGGCGTCACGGTCCTCGGTGAGCCCGCGGGCGAACGGCGCCGCCACCATCGCGGTCACGGAGTCGAGGAAGTGCCCGAGCGGGCCGCCGGACTCCACCGAGCCGTCGCGCGTGACGAACGCGTACACGTGCGGCGACGACTCGATCATCTCGAGGTACACGGCGACCATCGCGCGCAGCCCGTCGCGGGGCGTCGGCGCGATGCGGAGCACGCCCTCGAGCGCGCCCTGGATCTGCAGCACGACGGCCTCGGCGACCGCGATCTGCAGGCCCGTCTTGTCGGTGAAGTAGCGGTAGACGATCGACTTCGACGTGCCGGCGGCGGCCGCGATCTCCTCCATCGACACGTCCGGGCCGCGGTGGTGCACGGTCCGGCGTGCGACGCGGACGAGCTCGGCGCGGCGGGCCTCGCGGTGGTCGGCCCAGCGGGTGGAGCGCCCGTCGGCGGCGGCGTCCGCGACGTCGTCGGCCGCGGCCGCGTCCACCACGGCCGCGGGCACGCCGACCGGCGCGACGCGGGGTGCCGCGTCGTCGTCCGCGGGGGGCGGGGCCGTCGTCCTCGACGGGCCCGGGGTGACCGACCTCACGCAACCGACGGTATCAGGTACTGTGGGTTTCGGACATCAGCCGGGACCGACGTCCCTCGACGCGCCACAGCCCTCGGGGCAGGCGCGCCGACGCGGACGGCGGTCGCACGCCGGCACGAGCCCGTCATCAGTGCCGATGCGAGAGGGAACGCCCCGACATGGCAGCCTCCACCCCCGACCGGAGCACCACCCCGAGCAGCGCGAGCGCCGCCGACGCCGCCACGAGCGGCCCGCGCGCCGCGTACGTGCTCGGCGGCAACCGGATCCCGTTCGCGCGCGCCGGCGGCAAGTACGCGCAGGCGTCCAACCAGGACATGCTCACCGCGGCCCTCGACGGGCTCGTCGCCCGCTACGGCCTGCAGGGCGAGCGGATCGGCGAGGTCGCCGCCGGCGCCGTCCTCAAGCACAGCCGCGACTTCAACCTCACGCGCGAGGCCGTCCTCGGCTCCGCGCTGTCGCCGACCACGCCGGCGTACGACGTGCAGCAGGCCTGCGCGACGGGCCTCGAGACCGTCGTCTCGCTGTCGAACAAGATCCGCCTCGGCCAGCTCGAGTCCGGCATCGCGGGCGGCGTCGACACGACGTCCGACGCGCCCATCGCGGTGAGCGACCGGCTGCGCCGCGTGCTGCTGGACCTCTCGCACGCGAAGACCCCGCAGCAGCGGCTCAAGGCCGTCGCCCGCCTGCGCCCCAAGGACCTGGCCCCGGCCACGCCCCGCACGTCCGAGCCGCGCACGCACCTGTCGATGGGTGAGCACCAGGCCCTGACGACGGCGCAGTGGGGCATCAGCCGCGAGGCGCAGGACGAGGTCGCGCTGCGCAGCCACCAGCGCCTCGCCGCCGCCTGGGACGCCGGCTTCTTCGACGACCTCGTCACGCCGTTCCGCGGCCTGACGCGCGACGCGAACCTGCGCGCCGACACGTCGCTGGAGAAGCTCGCGAAGCTGAAGCCGACGTTCGGCCTCTCCCTCGACACCCCGGCGACGATGACCGCCGGCAACTCGACGCCGCTCACCGACGGCGCCTCGACGGTGCTGCTCGGCTCGGCGGGCTGGGCGGCGGAGCACGACCTCACGCCGCTCGCCGCGGTGGTCGACGCCGAGGCCGGTGCGGTCGACTTCGTGCACGGCGTGGACGGCCTGCTCATGGCGCCGGTGTTCGCGGTGCCGCGCCTGCTCGCGCGGCACGGGCTCACGCTCGACGACTTCCAGTACGTCGAGATCCACGAGGCGTTCGCGTCCACGGTGCTCACGACCCTGGCGGCCTGGGAGTCCGAGGAGTTCGGCCGCGAGCGCCTCGGCCTCGACGGGGCGTTCGGCACGGTCGACGTCGACCGGCTCAACGTGCACGGCTCGTCCCTGGCCGCCGGCCACCCGTTCGCCGCGACGGGCGGGCGCATCGTCGCCACGACCGCCAAGGAGCTGCACCGCCGCCGCGCAGCGCAGGTCGCCGCCGGGGACGACTCCCCCGTGCGCGCCCTCGTGTCCGTGTGCGCCGCGGGCGGCCTCGGCCTCACCGCGATCCTCGAGGCCGCCTGACCGCCGGGCCGCACGCCGCCACCCCCCGGGCC
>NZ_JBHUZW010000062.1:0-21541 GCF_042667215.1 Cellulomonas sp. NPDC057328
GGTGGTGCACCACCCGCACTCGTGACGCATGTACCGCACTCGGGCCGGGGCTGCGGTGGGCGCCGAGTGCGGTACGTCGCGCCGGGTGCGGCAGGTGCACCACCCGCGGTCGGTGGGACGTACCGCGGTCGGTGGGACGTGCCGCGGTCGGCGCGGGTCGTGGGGCCGGCGACGGGCGGCGGTCGTCAGGCGGGCTCGAGGTGCTGCTTCAGCGCCTCGACGAGGTACGCCGAGCCCTCGGCGGTCTCGGTGCCGTGCCCGCCGGCGTGGACGAGGGTGATGCGGCAGCCGTCGCCCTCCGGCTCGACGGTCCAGGTGAGCACGCCCTGGTCGTCGGGCGCGCCCGACCACACCGCCACGAACGTGTGCGACAGCGTGCGCGGCGGGTCGTGCGCCAGGACGGTCCCCCGGATCTGCGGCGTCCCGTCGCCGTCGACGTACTCGACCGGGGAGCCCACCTCCCACGTCGTCCGCGCCGCCGTGCCGTAGTACCAGGCGCGCGTGCGGCCCGGCTCGGTGAGCGCCGCCCACGCCGCCTCGGGCGACGCGGCGACGTGCACGCGGTACACGCGGTCGCTCGTCGTCGCGCTCGTCGCGCTCGTCCCGCCGCTCCCCGTGGCGCCCGTCGCGCCGCTCGTCGCGCCCGTGGTCGTGCCGGGCCCGCTCCCCACCGCCTCCGGCGTGCTGCCGTCGGTCGTGCTCCCGCTCATGTCGTCCGCCTCTCGTCCTCGAGCTCCCGCCTCAGTGCCGTCAGCCCCGAGGCCGTGCGCGCGCCGAAGTCGTCGATCCAGCGCTCCGCGAGCTCGACGATCGGCACCGCGTTGAGGTGGCACACCCGCCGGCGCCCCACCTTGCGCGTCACCACCAGTCCCGCCGCCTCCAGCACGCGGACGTGCTTGAGCACGACGTGCGGGCCGAGCGGCGCCACCTCCTCGGTGAGCTCGCGCACCGAGCGCCCGTCCCGGGCCCGCAGGGCGTCGAGCAGACGCCGCCGGGTCGGGTCCGCGATCGCGGCGATGACGGCGTCCGTACCCACGTCCGCCACGATAGGTGACCGCACGGTCACCCATCAAGGGTCGACGTCGTCGCCCCGCACGGCGGGCTAGGGTCGGACGCCGTGACCCGCCTGCTCCTGGCCTCCGCCTCCCCCGCCCGCCGCGCGACGCTCACCGCGGCCGGCCTGGACCCGCTCGTGGCCGTCTCCGGCGTCGACGAGGACGCGGTGCTCGCCGCGGCCCGCGAGCGCTTCGGCACCCTCGAGCCCGCCGACGCGGTGCTCGTCCTCGCGCAGGCGAAGGTCGAGGCGGTCGCGCGCCGCCTGGCCGACGACGAGACCCTCGCGGTCGCGGGCTGGGACGGCGACGACGACCTCGTGCTGCTCGGCTGCGACTCCATGCTGGAGCTCGACGGGGAGATCCTCGGCAAGCCGGCCGACGCCGACGACGCCGTGGCGCGCTGGCGCGCCATGCGCGGGCGCACCGGCGTGCTGCACACGGGGCACTGGCTCGTCGACGAGCGCCCCTCCGGCGCGGACGGCCCCGGCACCGGCGGCACGCTCGGCGCGACGGCGTCGACGGTCGTGCACTTCGCCGACCTGTCCGACGACGAGGTCGCGGCGTACGTGGCGACGGGCGAGCCGCTCGCCGTGGCCGGTGCGTTCACGGTCGACGGGCTCGGCGGCCCGTTCGTCGAGCGCGTCGAGGGCGACCACCACAACGTCGTCGGCGTCAGCCTGCCCCTGCTGCGCGAGCTGCTCGGCGAGATCGGCCTGCGCGTCACCGACCTCTGGCGGCGCTGACCGGGACCGCGTCCCGGCGGGCGTCCCGGCCCTCGTCCCCACCCTCGTCGCGACGGCCGTCGCGGCGCCCGTTGTCCGACCCGGACAACCGGCGCCCGGCATGCCCGCCGGTGCCACCCCGCGGCGTGGTGGGTTCCTACAACGTCCCCGGCCGGGACCTTGGTACCTTCCCCAATCTTGACCGCCGTGCCGGGCCGCGCCCCGGCGCGCGGGGGTGCCCGCGCTACGGTGAGCCGTGCCCGACTCGACCCCCTTGCGCAAGGTGCTCATCGCCAACCGTGGCGAGATCGCGGTCCGCATCGCCCGTGCCTGCCGGGACGCCGGCCTGGCGTCGGTGGCGGTGTACTCCGACACCGACCGGGAGGCGCTGCACGTCCGGATCGCCGACGAGGCGTTCGCGCTGGACGGCGCGCGCGCCGCGGAGACGTACCTCGACATCGCGAAGCTGCTCGACGTGGCCCGCCGGTCCGGCGCCGACGCCGTGCACCCCGGCTACGGCTTCCTCGCGGAGAACGCCGACTTCGCCCGCGCCGTCCTCGCGGCGGGCCTCGTGTGGGTCGGTCCGCCGCCGTCGGCCATCGAGCAGCTCGGCGACAAGGTGAGCGCGCGGCACATCGCGCAGCGCGCCGGCGCCCCGCTCGTGGCCGGCACGCCCGACCCCGTGCAGGACGTCGCGGAGATCCACGCGTTCGCCGCCGAGCACGGCCTGCCCGTCGCCATCAAGGCGGCGTTCGGCGGTGGCGGCCGGGGGCTGAAGGTCGCGCGCACGGTCGACGAGATCGACGAGATGTACGAGTCCGCGGTGCGCGAGGCCGTCGCCGCGTTCGGGCGCGGCGAGTGCTTCGTCGAGCGGTACCTCGACCGCCCCCGCCACGTGGAGACCCAGTGCCTCGCCGACGCGCACGGCACGGTCGTCGTCGTCTCGACGCGCGACTGCTCGCTCCAGCGCCGGCACCAGAAGCTCGTCGAGGAGGCGCCCGCGCCGTTCCTCAGCGACGACCAGCGGCGCACGCTCGTGGAGTCGTCGAAGGCGATCCTGCGGGAGGCCGGCTACGTCGGCGCCGGCACGTGCGAGTTCCTCGTCGGCGCGGACGGCACCGTCTCGTTCCTCGAGGTCAACACGCGCCTGCAGGTGGAGCACCCGGTCACGGAGGAGATCTCCGGCATCGACCTGGTGCGCGAGCAGCTGCGCGTCGCCGCGGGCGAGCCGCTCGGGTACACCGAGGTGGCCACGCGCGGGCACTCGATCGAGTTCCGCATCAACGGCGAGGACCCCGCCGCCGGCTTCCTGCCCGCGCCCGGGCGCATCACGCGCCTGCGCTTCCCCGCCGGGCCCGGCGTGCGCGTCGACTCGGGCGTCGTCGAGGGCGACACCGTCTCCGGGATGTTCGACTCGATGATCGCGAAGCTGGTCGTGACCGGCGCGGACCGGCGGCAGGCCGTCGAGCGGGCCCGCCGCGCGCTCGCCGAGCTCGAGGTCGTCGGCATCCCCACCGTCGTGCCGTTCCACCGCGCGGTGCTCGACGCCGACGCGTTCGTGCCCGCCGACGCCGACGCGCCGTTCCGCGTGCACACCCGCTGGATCGAGACCGAGTTCGCCGAGACCGTCGCCGGGCTGGGCGGCACGCCCGCCGCCCCTGCCGAGGACGAGGCGCCCGACGCCGCGGCCCTCGAGCGCGTCGTCGTCGAGGTCGGCGGCAAGCGGCTCGAGGTCGTGCTGCCCGCCGCGCTCGGCCTCGGCCGCGGCGCGGGCACCGGCCCCGGTCGCGGCACCCCGGCGCGTCCGGGCGGCGGCGCGCGCCGGACCGCGCGCCCGCGCGCCACGCGCACCGGGGGCAACGGGACCACCCTGGCGTCGCCCATGCAGGGCACGATCGTCAAGGTCGCCGTGGCGGAGGGCGCGCAGGTCGCCGAGGGCGATCTCGTCGTGGTCCTCGAGGCGATGAAGATGGAGCAGCCGCTGGTCGCGCACCGCGCCGGCACGGTGCAGCAGCTCAGCGCCGGCGTCGGTGCGAGCGTGAGCGCGGGCACCGCGATCTGCGAGATCGTCGGCTGACCGGCCAGGACGCCGGCGTGCCGCGCGACGCCCGGCGGGACGGGCCCGAGGCGCCGCGGCACCACGTGACCGGCGACGGCTGGGTCGTGTGCGGCTGCGGCCACCGGCACTGGGGGCTGCACGGCGCCGCGGGCCTGCTGCTCGTGCGGCGCGACGCCGCCGGCCGCCCCGCCGACGTGGTGCTGCAGCACCGCGCCCTGTGGAGCGACGCCGGCGGCACGTGGGCGCTGCCCGGCGGCGCGCGCGCCGAGGACGAGTCCGCCGAGCAGGCCGCGCTGCGCGAGGCGCACGAGGAGGCCGGCGTCGACGCCGCCGCCGTGCGCGTCCTCGGCACGCACGTGCTCGAGCACCCGGGCTGGTCGTACACCACCGTGCTCGCCGAGGTCCTGGCGCCGTTCACGCCCGCCGTCACGGACGCGGAGAGCCTCGAGGTGGCGTGGGTGCCGCTCGACGCGGTCACGGACCGGCCGCTGCTGCCGGCGTTCGCGGACGCCTGGCCGACGCTGCGGGCACGGCTCGAGCGGCGCTGACGGGTAGCGTCACGCCCCGTGACGTCCCCCGACCCCGCCGCCGTGCCCCGCACCGCACCCGACCTCGGCGTCCCGTCGCGCGCGTGGCTGCTCGCGGTGCTGACCGTGCTGGTGGCGGCCACGACCTCGTCGGGGGTCCTGCCGTCGGCCCGCGGTGCCGGGCCCGCCCTCAGCGCGCTGGCGGTCGTGCTGCTGGTGGGCCTCGCCGCGGCGCTGCTGCTCCGCGCGCCCGCCGCCGGGGTGCCCGGCGTCCCGGGACCGCGGCAGGTGCTCGTCGCCACGGTCGCCGCCGCGGGGCTCGCCGTGCCGGCGCTGCTGACCACCGGCGGCCTCGCGGTCGTGCTGACGGGGGCTGCCCTCGTCGCGACGCTGACGGCGCTGCCGCTCGCCGCCGTGCACGTGGCCGCGCGTCCCGGTGGCGGCCGGCAGGCCGCCACCGGCCTGCTCCTCGGCGCGGGTCTGTGGACCGTCCTCGGTGCGGGGCTGCGCGGCGCGTCGGGACCGGGCGGGCCCGGGTCGGACCCCGGCGGCCTGCCGCCCGGCCCCGCGCTGGCCGCCGTCGTGCTCGCACTGAGCGCCGTCGCCGCCGCCGTGGGGCTCGGCCGCGCGGACGCCCTCACCGACGACCCGCCGGCGGGCCGGCCGCGCCGGACGTGGGTCGTCGGGCCGGCGGTGCTCGTGCTCGACCTCGTCCTCGCGGACGCGGCCCACGTCGCGACGGTCGCCGGCGTCCCCGAGGCCGTCGCGGGCCTGGTGCTCGTGCTCGCCACGAGCGTCGGCGTGTGGCTGCTCCTGCGCCCGGACCCGTGGTCCCCCGCCGCGCGGGTCGTCGCCGCGGCCGTCGTGCTGCTCGGTGTCGTGGCCGTGCCGGCGCTCACCGGGCCGGCGGTGCTCGTCGCGGCCGCGGCCGCGCTCGTGGCGGCGGGCATGGTCCTGGCGAGCGCCCTGAGCGCCCACCGGCCGGCACCGCCCGGGGTGCCGCGCACGGCGCTGGCGACCGCCGCCGTGGCCGCCGCGGTGCTGTCCCCGTGGCTGCTCGTCGCCCTGGACCCGTCCGGAGGCACGGCCCTGGTGCTCCTGGTGCCGTGCGCCGCCGCCGCGCTCGCCGGCGCCGGGCTGCGGCGGCGGACGCCCGACCCGGTGGGCGGCGCCGCAGCACCGGCACCCGCGTCGGCGCCCGTGCGGATCCCCCCGCGGGTCAACAGCGTGCGGCTGCTGCTGCTCCCCGCGCTCGTGCTCGCGCTCGCGCACGTCGCCGTGGCGGGCGGCGAGCCGCCGCCCGCGGGCACGTACGTCGTCCTGCCCTGACGCGCGGACCCGCACCGGGACCGCGGTCACCGCCCGCGCGCGTCCCGGCGGGTCAGTCCTCGATGCGGTGGTGCATCATCCGCGCGACCTCGCCGATCGTCCCCGACATCGACGGGTACACGGTGGACGCGTCGGCGATCTGGTCGGCGGTCAGGCGGTGCGTGACGGCGAGCGTGAGCGGGAAGATCGACTCGCTCGCGCGCGGGCCGACGACGACGGCGCCGAGCACCGTGCCCGTCCCGGCGTGCGCGAAGATCTTCACGAACCCGTCCCGCACGCCCAGCATCTTGGCGCGGGGGTTGCGCGCGAGCGGCAGCATGCTGACCTGGTACTGGACGCCGCGCTCCCGCAGCCGGCCCTCGGGCTCGCCGACGGTCGCGATCTCCGGCGCGGTGAAGATGTTCGCGGAGATGCCGCGCAGCGACAGCGGCCGGACGGCGTCGCCCAGCGCGTGCGACATCGCGATGCGGCCCTGCGTCGCGGCCACCGACGCGAGCGGCAGCACGCCGGTGCAGTCGCCCGCCGCGTAGACGCCGCGCACGTTCGTGCGCGAGACCTTGTCGACGGCGACGTGCCCCGACGGCGTCAGCCGCACGCCGGCCTCCTCCAGCCCGAGGTCGCGCGTGGTCGGGACCGCGCCGACGGCCAGCAGCACGTGCGAGCCCTCGACCTCGCGGCCGTCCTCGAGCGTCACGACGACGCCGTCGGCGGTGCGGCGGGCCGCCGACGCCCGCGAGCGCGACATCACCGTCATGCCGCGCTGCGTGAACACCCGCTCGATGAGCTCGGCGGCGTCCTGGTCCTCGCCCGGCAGCACGCGGTCGCGGCTCGAGACGAGCACGACGTCCGCGCCGAGCGAGGTGTACGCGCCGGCGAACTCGGCGCCGGTCACGCCGGACCCGACGACGACCAGCCGCTCCGGCAGCGACGTGAGGTTGTACATCTGCGTCCACGTGAGGATGCGCTCGCCGTCGGGCCGGGCCTCCGGCAGCACGCGCGGCGTCGCGCCGGTGGACACGAGGACGACGTCCGCGTCGAGGGTGTGCTCGCGCCCCTCCGGCGTGCGGACGGCCACGTGCTCGGGGTCGAGGAGGCGGCCGGTGCCCGCGACGACGTCGACGCCCTCCCGCTCGAGGCGCGCACGGATGTCGGCGGACTGCGCCGCGGCAAGCGCCTTCACGCGCGTGTTCACCGCGTCGAGGTCGATGCGGTGGTGCAGCGCGTCGCGCACCGCCGACCCTGTGCCGCCGGCGGAGCCGGGCGCGTCCTGCTCGGGGCCGAGCCCGGCGGCGAGCCGGTCGAGCCGGATCCCCAGCTCGGGCGCGCGGTCGGCGATGGTCATCCACTCGGCCGTCGCGATGAGGGTCTTCGACGGGACGACGTCGGTCAGCACGGCGGAGCCGCCGAGGCCGTGGCGCTCGACCACGGTGACCTGGGCGCCGAGGCGGCGCGCCACGAGCGCGGCCTCGTAGCCGCCGGGGCCACCGCCGACGACCACGACGCGACCGGCGGGCGGTGCCTCGTCGGCGCGACGGACGGTCGAGGCCGCGACGGCGGCGGGGACGTCGGGCTGGGCGGGGGTGGACGTGGCGGGCGCCTGGCTGCTCACGGCTCCATCCTGCCCGACGCGACGACGCGTGCCGACCGGGACGGCTCGCGGGCGCCGCGACGGCTGACCCGCGCGCGCGGGACCGCCGCCGCGCCGCGGCTAGCCTGGGCGCCATGACCGACGCGGACCGCGACCTGACCGCCCCCGACCGCGCACCCGGCGCGGTGCCTGACCTCGACGACCCGGCGACCGACCCGTTCGAGGTCGCCCGCCACGCCGCCGCGGTGCTGGCGGAGCGGACGGGCGTCGCGCGGCACGACGTCGCGCTCGTGCTCGGCTCCGGCTGGGGCGGTGCCGCCGACCTGCTCGGCGAGACGGTCGCCGAGGTCCCCAGCCACGAGGTGCCGGGCTTCTCGGCGCCGGCCGTCCTGGGCCACGTCGGCACGCTGCGCTCGGTGCGCATCGCGGGCACCGACGACCGCCCGGAACGGTTCGCGCTCGTCCTCGGGTCGCGCACCCACCTGTACGAGGGGCGCGGCGTGCGGCGCGTCGTGCACGGCGTCCGCACCGCCGCGGCGGCCGGCGCGTCGACCGTCGTCCTCACCAACGGCTGCGGCGGGCTGAACCCCGCCTGGGGCCCGGGCACGCCGGTGCTCATCAGCGACCACCTCAACCTCACCGCGACGTCGCCGCTCGAGGGCGCGACGTTCGTCGACCTCACCGACCTGTACTCGGCCCGGCTGCGCGCGGTCGCGCGCGAGGTCGACGCGTCCCTCGACGAGGGCGTGTACGTGCAGTTCCGCGGGCCGCACTACGAGACGCCGGCCGAGGTGACGATGGCGGGACGGCTGGGCGGCGACCTCGTCGGCATGTCGACGACCCTCGAGGCCATCGCCGCGCGGCACGCCGGGCTCGAGGTGCTCGGCATCTCGCTCGTGACGAACCTCGCCGCGGGCATCAGCCCGGAGCCGCTCGCGCACGAGGAGGTCCTCGAGGCCGGGCGCGCGGCCGGCCCGCGCATCAGCGCCCTGCTCGCGGACGTCGTGCGCCGGCTCTGACCACGCCCCGCGGGCGGCGCCGGGCCGGTGCCGCCCGCGGGATGCGGGGGTCGCGCGCCGCACCCGGTACCGGCCAGTACGTTGGAGGGGTGAGCGCCGAGAACGACCCCCGTGACGTCCGCGCCGGCGGCGCGCCCGAGCACGCGCCCCGTGGCGCGACCCGCGCCCCCGCGCCGGGGCAGCAGGACGACGCCCGGGCGGACCGCTGGACCGAGCTGCAGGAGCGCGTCGAGGCGTGGGTCGCCGACGACCCCGACCCGGAGACCGCCGAGGAGCTGACCGCGCTGCTGCGCGCGGGCCGCGAGCGCCCGCCCGGCTCCGAGCTGCACGACCCCGACGCCCCGCCCCTCGACCCCGAGGAGCGGCAGGCCGTCGACCAGGCCGCGCGGGCCCGCGCCGACCTCGCGGACCGGTTCTCCGGGCTCCTGCAGTTCGGCACCGCCGGGCTGCGCGGCGAGCTCGGCGGCGGGCCGCACCGCATGAACCGGGCCGTCGTCGTCCGCGCCGCCGCGGGGCTCGCCGCACACCTGCTCGGCGAGCTCGAGGGCGACGCCCGTCCCCCGCGCGTCGTCGTCGGCTACGACGCCCGCCGCAACTCCGACGTCTTCGCGGTCGACACGGCCGCCGTCATGACCGCCGTCGGCATCGAGGTGCTGCTGCTGCCGCGGCCCCTGCCGACCCCCGTGCTCGCGGCGGCGGTGCGCCGCCTGGACGCCGACGCCGGCGTCATGGTGACCGCGTCGCACAACCCGCCGCGGGACAACGGCTACAAGGTGTACCTGGGCGGTCGCGTCGTCACGGACGCCGGGCAGGGCGCGCAGATCGTGCCGCCGGCGGACGCGGCCATCGCGGCGGAGATCGCCCGCGTGCCGTCGGTCGCGTCGGTGCCGCGCGCCGGGAGCGGCTGGACCGTGCTCGACGAGGACGTCGTCACGGCGTACGCCGCGCAGGCCGCCGCCGTCGTCCCCGCGCCGGACGCGGACCCGGCCCGCCGGCGCGGCGCGCTGCGGGTCGTGCTCACACCCCTCCACGGCGTCGGCGGGGCCGTCGCGCTCGACGTGCTCGCGCGCGCGGGCTTCAGCGACGTCCGTGTCGTGCCCGAGCAGGCCGACCCCGACCCCATGTTCCCCACCGTCGCGTTCCCCAACCCCGAGGAGCCGGGCGCGATCGACCTGGCGCTGGCCCGCGCGAGCGTCGAGCGGGCGGACATCGTCGTCGCGCTCGACCCCGACGCCGACCGCTGCGCCGTCGCGCTCGTCGACACGCGCTCGCGCGTGCCCGGCGCCCCGCAGACCCCGCAGGCCGACGGCTGGCGGATGCTGCACGGCGACGAGGTGGGCGCGCTGCTCGGCGCGGACGCCGCGGCCCGCGTCGCCGCGGAGCGCGGCACGGGGACCCGCACCGGCACGGGCACGCACGGCGACGCGACCCACGACGCGCCCGTGCTGGCCTGCTCGATCGTCTCGTCGCGGCTGCTCGCGTCCGTCGCCGCGGCCGCGGGCCTGCGGTCGGCGACGACGCTCACCGGCTTCAAGTGGCTCTCCCGCGTGGAGGGGCTCGCGTACGGGTACGAGGAGGCGCTCGGCTACTGCGTCGACCCCGCGCACGTGCGCGACAAGGACGGCATCACCGCGGCCGTGCGCGTGCTCGACCTCGCCGCGCGCCTCGCCGCCGAGGGACGCACCCTCGTCGACGCCCTCGACGACCTGGCGCGCGCCCACGGGCTGCACGTCAGCGGCCAGGTGAGCGCGCGGTTCGCGGACCTGTCGCGCATCGGCGCGACGGTGCAGCGCCTGCGGGAGCAGCCGCCGACGACGCTCGCCGGCTCGCCGGTCGTCGAGGTGGTCGACCTGGCCGCCGGCACCGACGAGGAGCGCGGCGGCCTGCCGCCCACCGACGGCCTGCGCCTGCTCACCGCGGACGGCACGCGTGTCGTCGTGCGGCCGTCCGGCACGGAGCCGAAGGTCAAGGCGTACCTCGAGGTGATCGAGCCGGTCGCGTCCGACGCGGACCGGCACGCCCTCGACGCCGCCCACCGCGACGCGCGCGACCGGCTCGCGCGGCTGGCCGACGACGTGCGCGGCGCGCTCGGCATCGACGGCTGACGGACGTCAGCGCGTCTGCGTGCAGCGGAGCTGCGGGACCGCCGTGGCGGCGCCGTCCTCCGCGGGCCCCGTGAACCCGAAGACGGCCGTCTGCCCGTCGGCGACCGTGCCGTTCCACGACAGGTTCTCGGCCGTCACCGTGCCGCCGCCCGTGCCGATGTCGGCGCCCCACCGGTCGTTGATGCCGAGCCCGGGCACGGCCGACCACTGCACGAGCCAGCCCTGCACGCCGGGCGCGGTCGCGGTGACCGTGACCTGGGCCTGGTAGCCGCCGGGCCAGGAGTTCACGAGCTCGTACCGCGCGGTGCACGCGCCGGCGGGCACCGCCGGCGGCGGCGCCACGACGCCGGGCGACGCGGGGCCGGACGGCGGCGGGGGCGGTGGCGCGGGCGGTCGCGTCGCGGCGGCGCCGCCCTCGGCCGGCGGCGTCGCGGACGGCGTGCCCGTGCTCGTGCCGCCGCCGGGTGCGGGGGTGGCCGTGCCCGGGTCCGGCGGCGCCGTGGCGGCGGCGTCGGCGGGTGCGGGCGTCAGCGCGAGGTCCTCGGCCGTGAACGGCGTCACGGGCGGGGTCGCGTCCGCGGCCGTCCCGTCGCACGTCCCGTCCGGCCGGTAGGCGGTGTGCTCCCCGGCCGCGCAGGCGCGCGAGACGACCACGTCGCCCCCGACGACCACCGAGCCGGACAGGTGGGCGCCGCCACGCACGACGGCGGCGTCGCGCACGACCGCGCGCCCCTCCACCACCGCACCCTCGTCCACCCACGCGCGTCCCTCGAGGCGGGCCTCGCCGTGCACCTGGGCCGCACCCCGCACGACCGCGCGCGGCCCGACGAACACGGTCGCGTCGACGCTCGCGCGGTCGTCGACCCAGCCGCCGCCGTTCGCGTGGCGGTGGCCGCCCGGCGGCGCGGGCGCGGCCGACGGGTCCGCGACGGTGGCGCCCGCGACCCGGAACTCGTACGGGTAGCGCGTCGTGGGCGCGTCCCCCGCGCCCGTGAGCACGGCGCCCGGCGTCGCCGTGACGACCAGCAGCACGGCCTCGTCGCCGGCGCGCGGCGTCAGCGTGACCTCGCCGTCCGCGGTCTCGGTCACCGGCCCGTACCGGACGCCCTCGGCGCCCACGGCGACCATGCCCACGCTCCAGCCGGCCGTGCCGGGCGCGAAGGCCTCCGCGTGGCCGCGCACCCGCACGCGCACGTCGCCGCCCGACCCGTCGGGGACCAGCCGCACCACCGTGAACCCGTACGCGCCGGGGGCGAAGGCGCCCGTCACGCGGTGGTGCGCCGGGTCGCCCGGCACGGGCTCCGTCGGGGTCGTGCGGTCGGCGACGAGCACGGGGTCGACGTCGTCGAGCAGTCCCACGCCCGCCCGGCCGGCAGCGTCCCCCGCGGCGGCGCGCATCGCGTACTGCGCGACCCGGCGGTTGAGGACGCCCGGGTCGGCGGACGTCAGCCGGGCGTACGCGCCGAGCACCGTCTCGCCGTCCCGCACGCCCGCCCAGAGGTCGGCGACGAGGCCCGGGTCGGCGCGCGCGACGAGCGAGTCGAGCAGCAGCCAGCCCGCCGCGCCGTGCCGGGCGCTCCCCCACGCGAGGTGCGGCGCGCGCAGGAGCTCGGACACGTCGGCGTGCTCCCCCGGCACCGCGAGCGTGGCCAGGTACGCGGCGCTCGCCGACCGGAACGCCGTCGTCGCCGGCTCGACCGGCCCTCCCCCGCCGCCCGCGGCGGCCGTCACGCGCAGCGCGAGCTCGGCGAACCCCCGCGCGAGCTCCCACGACGTCCCGGGGGCGGCCGTGGCGGCAGGGCCACCCGGGGCCCCCACCGAGCCGGCGGGCGGCCCGTCGGGCGGCGGCGCGGGCGTCGCCGTGCCGTCGGAGGACGCGGCCGACGTCGCCGGCGCGTCCGACGCTCCGCCGCCCCCGTCGCCGGTCGCAGCGTCGGGCGTGGACGCGTCGCCGGCGGACGCGTCATGGGCGGACGCGTCGTCGGCGGCGGCCAGCACCGCGGGCGTCACCCGCAGCACGCCCACCCCGTCGACGACGGCGACGACCGTCCCGTGACCGTCACCAGCAGCGGCCCCGGCACCCGCTCCCGACCCCGCGCCGGCACCGGCCGCGTCCCCCGCGCCCGGCCCGTCCGGCCACGTCCCGTCGACGACCACGAGCAGCTTCCGCTCCGCGAGCGGGCCGTCGCGCGCCCCGAGGCCGAGGTCGTCCACGTGCACCGCGTGCAGGCGCTCGAGCCGCGCGAGCGCCGCGGCCGGGTCGAACGCGAGGTCGGCGTCGGCCGCGCGCGGGTCGGCGCCCGCGCGCCCGCCCCAGGCGAGGGCGACGTGCTCGCCCTGCCGCACGTGGGCGGTCTCCCAGGCGGTCCGCCAGGCGTCCGGCACGACGAGGTCGCGCGGTCCCCCGGAGGTGCTGCCGAGGGCGGTCGCCAGCACGGCGCCGAGGACGAACGGCACGAGGAGCGCCACGACGAGCGTGCCGCGTCGGAACCTCCCCATCGCGCGTGCGTCTCCTCCCGCCGGGTGCGCACGCCGAGGTCCGTGGACCGTGCCCTGCCGTGCCTGTCGTCGTCCGCCCGCCGCGGCGGGTCGGACAGGTGTCCACCATCGTCGCGTGCGGACACCCGAGTCAACGCCCGGAACGTCCGGCCCGGGGTGGTTTCACCCGGTCGGGGAGCCGATTCTCACGGGGCTCTCACGTGCGGCCGCCGTGCCGTGCCGCCCGCGAGGCGCCCCCGGCGTCGGTGCTCGACGTCAGTACCCGACCTCAGTACCCGGCGTCAGTACCCGGCGTCCGCCGTGAGCCCGCCGAGCACGGCCGCCGTGCCGGACAGGCCGAGCCGCGTGGCGCCGGCGTCGATCATCGCGACGGCGTCCTGCGCGGTGCGCACGCCGCCCGACGCCTTGACGCCCAGCCGGCCGCCGACCGTCCGCGCCATGAGCCGCACGGCGTGCACGCTCGCGCCGCCCGCCGGGTGGAAGCCCGTCGACGTCTTCACGTAGTCGGCGCCGGACGCCTCGGCCGCCTCGCACACCGCGACGATCTCGTCGTCGCTCAGCGCGGCCGACTCGATGATGACCTTGAGGACGGTGGGCGCGGGCGCGGCGGCCCGCACGGCGGCGATGTCCGCCGCCACGTCCGCGAACCGGCCGGCCTTCGCGGCGCCGACGTCGATCACCATGTCGACCTCCGCGGCGCCGTCACGCACGGCACGCGCCGCCTCGGCGGCCTTGACGTCGCTGTGGTGCTTGCCGGACGGGAACCCGCACACCGTCGCGACGAGCAGGTCCGGCTCGCCGTCGAGGCCGACGGGGACCTCCAGGGGCAGGAACGACGGCGACACGCACACGGCGTACACCCCGAGCCGGATGCCCTCCGCGACGAGGGCGTCGACGTCGGCGCGGGTGGCCTCCGGCTTGAGCAGCGTGTGGTCGACGTACCGGGCGAGCGCGACGGCGTCGAGCGCCGTGCCGGTGCCGCCGGCGGAGCCGTCGCCGGTGCCGTCCGCAGCGCCGTTCGCGGTGCCGTTCTCCGTGCCTTTCTCGGGCGTGCTGGGGTCGGTGGTCATGCGCGGTGCCTCCCGGGCCGGGCCGTGCCCGGCGTCGCAGCCGGGCGGGTGATGCGGTCGACGAGCGCACGGCGCTCGTCCTCGTGCAGGAACGCGTGCCGCGCGGCGGTGACCGTGACGGCGACGAGGTCGTCGGGCGTCCAGCCGGCCTCGCGCACGAGCAGCTCGAGCTCGCGCGACAGGGTCGTGCCGGACTGCAGGCGGTTGTCCGTGCTGACGGTGACCTCGAAGCCGAGGCGCAGCAGCGCGGTCGCGGGGTGGTCCGCCACGGAGGGCGCCGCACCGGTCTGCACGTTGGACGACGGGCAGATCTCGAGCGGCACGCGGCGGTCGCGCACCCAGTGGGCGAGCAGGCCCAGGCGCGCCTCGCCGTCGGGTCCGACCTGCACGTCGTCGGCGATGCGCACGCCGTGGCCCAGGCGCAGCGCGCCGGCCGCGTGCAGCGCGTCCGCGACGGAGTCGAGCCCGGCGGCCTCGCCGGCGTGCACGGTGACGGGGAAGCTCGCGTCGCGCAGCGTGCGGAACGCCGACGCGTGCCGCGACGGCGGGAACCCCGCCTCGGGCCCGGCGATGTCGAACGCGACGACACCCGCGTCGCGGTTCGCCAGCGCGAGCGCGGCGACCTCGTCGGCGCGGTCGGCCTGCCGCATCGCGGACAGCACCTGCGTCACGCGGATGTCGTGCCCGGCGTCCCGCGCCTCGGCCGTGCCGTCCGCGATCCCGGCGCGCACGGCGTCGACGACCTGCTGCAGCGACAGGCCCGCCCGCTGGTGCTGCTCGGGGGCGTACCGCTCCTCGGCGTGCACGACGCCGTCGGCGGCGAGGTCGAGCACCGCCTCGCGCGCGACGCGGTGCAGCGCCTCGGCCGTCTGCAGCACGCCGACGGTGTGCTCGAACGTCTCGAGGTAGCGCTCCAGCGAGCCGGACGACGCCGACTCGACGAACCAGCGACCGAGGGCCTCGGGGTCGGTCGTCGGCAGCGCGTGGCCCGACCGCGCGGCCAGCTCGACGACGGTCGCGGGGCGCACACCGCCGTCGAGGTGGTCGTGCAGCAGGACCTTGGGCAGGGCGCGGACGGCCGCGCCGACGTCGGCGCCGGGCGTGCCCGGCGCCGGGGGGTGCGCGGTCATCCCACCACCGTAGCGGGACGGCTCACGCCCCCTGGACCTCGTCGTCGTCGACCGGGACCTCCGCGGCCTGCTCGACCACGTCGGCCTCGTTCGCCGCGTCCGCCAGGTCCGCGCGCGGGAAGCCCGGCGTGTACTCCTCGGGGTCGGGGCGGTCCGTCAGCGCGTCCTCGTCGGACGTGGCGGCGGGGTCGGTCAGGCGTGCGGGCACGTCGGGGTCGGCGGGGACCAGCCCCGCGTCGCGCCACGCGTCGTCACCGGGCACCGTGCTCATCGCTCCTCCTCCGGTCGGCGGGTGGGACGTCCCCATCGTGCAGGGCGCCCCGGCCGGCCGCGACCGGCCGGGGCGTGCGCTCAGCCCGCGGCGACCCGGTCGAGCACGAGCGGGCGCGGCGCGGCGCCGGCGGCCGCGGCGTCCGGGGACACGACGACACCGCCGGCGAGCGCGTCGCGCGCGCGGCCGAACCGCTCCGGGGTGTCGGTGTGCAGCGTCAGGAGCGGCTGGCCCGCGCGCACGCGGTCACCGGGGCGCGCGTGCAGCTCGACGCCCGCACCGGCCTGCACGGGGTCCTCCTTGCGTGCGCGGCCGGCGCCGAGGCGCCACGCCGCGACGCCCACGGCGTACGCGTCGAGGGTCGTCAGCACGCCGTCCGCCTCCGCCACGACCTGCTCACGCTCGCGCGCGACCGGCAGCTCGGCGTCCGGGTCACCGCCCTGCGCCGCGATCATGCGCCGCCAGACGTCCATCGCGCGGCCGTCGGCCAGCGCGGCCGCGGGGTCGGCGTCGGGCCGCCCGGCGGCGTCGAGCATCTCGCGGGCCAGGGCGACGGTGAGCTCGACGACGTCGGCGGGGCCGCCGCCGGCGAGCACCTCGACCGACTCGCGCACCTCGAGCGCGTTGCCCGCGGTGAGCCCGAGCGGCACCGACATGTCGGTGAGCAGCGCGACGGTGCGCACGCCGGCGTCCGTGCCCAGCTCGACCATCGTCCGCGCGAGCTCGCCGGCCCGCTCCGCGTCCTTCATGAACGCGCCCGAGCCGACCTTGACGTCGAGCACGAGGGAGCCGGTGCCCTCGGCGATCTTCTTGCTCATGATGGAGCTCGCGATGAGCGGGATCGCCTCGACGGTGCCGGTGACGTCGCGCAGCGCGTACAGCTTGCGGTCGGCCGGCGCGAGGCCCGACCCGGCCGCGCAGATGACGGCGCCGACGTCCTCGAGCTGGCGCATCATCTCGTCGTTCGACAGCGCCGCGCGCCAGCCGGGGATCGACTCGAGCTTGTCGAGCGTGCCACCCGTGTGGCCGAGACCGCGGCCCGACAGCTGCGGCACGGCGACGCCGAAGACCGCGACCAGGGGTGCGAGCGGGAGCGTGATCTTGTCCCCAACGCCCCCCGTGGAGTGCTTGTCGGCGGTGGGGCGCGACAGCCCCGAGAAGTCCATGCGCTCGCCGCTCGCGATCATCGCGGCGGTCCACCGCGCGATCTCGGCGCGGTCCATGCCGTTGAGCAGGACCGCCATCGCGAGCGCGGACATCTGCTCGTCGGCGACCACGCCGCGCGTGTACGCGTCGAGCACCCAGTCGACCTGGGCGTCGCTCAGCCGGCCGCCGTCGCGCTTGGTGACGATGACGTCGACGGCGTCGAAGGGCTCGTTCATGCGTCCTGCTCCTCCCCCGCGGCGCCCGCCGCAGCGGACCCCGCCCCGCTGCCGTCCGCGGCCCGCTCGACCAGGTCGACGGGGCCGAACGCGTCCGGCAGCACCTCGCTCATGGGGCGCACGCCCCGGACGGTCTCGACGAGCAGGTCCGGCCCGCCGTGCTCGAACAGCAGCTGCCGGCAGCGTCCGCACGGCGCGAGCACGTTGCCGTGCCCGTCGACGCACGTGAACGCGACGAGCCGGCCCCCGCCCGTGACGTGCAGCATCGAGACGAGGCTGCACTCGGCACACAGCGTGACGCCGTACGACGCGTTCTCGACGTTGCAGCCCGTCACGACGCGGCCGTCGTCGACGAGCGCGGCGACCCCCACGGGGAAGCGCGAGTACGGCACGTACGCCCGCTCCAGCATGCCGCGCGCGGCCTCGCGCAGCGCGTCCCAGTCGACGTCCGCGGTGCTCACCACGGTGCCCTCCTCCTGCGTGCTCACTTGACGTACGGGATGCCCTCGGCGGCGGGTGCGCGCACCCGGCCGGCGAACCCGGCGACCGCGAGGATCGTGACGATGTACGGCGTCATGAGCAGCAGCTGCGGCGGGACGGAGCTGCCGATCGTGCCGAGCACGGTGCGCAGGTTGTCGGCGAAGCCGAACAGGAGCGCGGCCGCGACGGCGCCCTTGGGGCTCCACCGGCCGAGGATCATGGCGGCCAGCGCGATGAACCCGCGTCCGCCCGTCATCTCCTTGCCGAACGCCAGACCCGACGCGACGGTGAAGAACGCGCCGCCCAGGCCGGCGACCGCCGAGCCGAGCAGCGTGTTCCGCACGCGCGTGCGGTTGACGTCGATGCCGACGGTGTCGGCGGCCTTCGGGTGCTCGCCGACGGCGCGCAGGCGCAGGCCCCACCGGCTGCGGAACAGGTAGACCTGCAGCGCGATGACGATGACGTACATGAGGTAGACGAGCAGCGTCTGGCGGAACAGGATCGGCCCGATCACGGGGATCTGCGACAGCACCGGGATCGGCAGCACGGGCAGCGCCTGGCGCTGGTTCCACGTGCCCGGGTCCTCGGAGAGCACCGTCGAGAACAGGAAGCTCGTCAGGCCGACGACCAGCACGTTGAGCACGACGCCGACGATGATCTGGTTGACCTGGTAGCGCACCGCGAAGAACACGAGCAGCAGGCCGACGAGCGCACCGGCGACCGGCGCCGCGACGAGGCCCATGTACGCCGAGGCGGTCAGCGAGCCCACGACGGCGGCGATGAACGCGCCCGCGAGCAGCTGCCCCTCGATCGCGATGTTGACGATGCCGACGCGCTCGCACACGACGCCCGAGAGCGCGCCGAAGATGAGCGGCGTCGCGAGGAACAGCGTGCCCGTCGCGACCGACGTCAGCGGGATGACGGCCGAGCGCCCGGCGCCCGCGAACGTGAGGAACGCGAGCAGCAGCGCGACGCCGAACACGACCGGCAGCCACAGGCCGGTGCGGCGGCCCGCGCGCGTGCGCACGAACGCGAGCGCGGCGAGCGCGACCGCGAGCAGCACGAGCACCCACACGACCGGCCCGGCGGGCACGGCGAACGTCGGGATCTGCGCGAAGTCGGTGTCCGTGGACAGGCGGAACCGCGTGTCGCCGTCCGGCGTGCGCAGCGGCATCGCGAGCAGGGCCACGAGGGCGACGACCGCGTACGCGATCGGCGCGCGGTAGCTCGGGCGGGCGGTCACGGCGGCGTCCGGCGCGGGCGCGGCGGCCGTGGCGGGGGTGGCCAGGCTCATGCTGCGGCCTCCACGGTGGAGCGGCGGCGGGTGCCGGGCGCGGGCAGCCGGAAGACCGCACGGACCAGCGGCGGCGCCGCGATGAACAGGACGATGAGCGACTGCAGGACGAGCACGATGTCGATCGGCGTGCCGGTCCGGGTCTGCATGAGGCGGCCGCCGGCAGCGAACGCGCCGAACAGCAGGCCGGCGAGCACCGTGCCGAGCGGCTTGGAGCGGCCGAGCAGCGCCACGGTCAGCGCGTCGAAGCCGATGCTGCCGGCGATGGCGCCGGTGAGGTTGCGCTCGGTGCCGAGCAGCTGCGCGCCGCCGGCCAGGCCGGCCAGCGCGCCGGCCACGGCCATGACGAGCACGGTCACCCACGGGACGGAGATGCCGGCGGTGCGCGCCGCGTGCGGGTTGGAGCCCACCGCGCGGAACCGGAAGCCCAGCGTCGAGCGCTCCATCAGCCACCACACGCCCACGGCCGCGAGCAGCGCGAGCGGGAACCCGAGGTGCAGCCGGAACGCGTCGCCGAGCAGCCCCGGCAGCATCGCCGTCTCCGCCACGGGCCGACCCACCTGGGGCGTCGCGGAGCGGAACACGTTCGTCGTCAGCAGGTACAGCACGAGGAACACGGCGATGTTGTTGAGCATGATCGTGACGATCACCTCGTGCGCGCCCGTGCGGGCCTTGAGCACGCCGGCGATCGACGCCCACACCGCGCCGCCGATCGCGGCGCCGACCATCGCGAGCAGCAGGTGCACGCCCGCGGGCAGGTCCCACGTGAAGCCGATCCACGACGCGACGATCGCGCCGAGCGTGATCTGCCCCTGCGCGCCGATGTTGAACAGGCCGGCGCGGAAGCCGATGCCGACGCCGAGGCCCGCGAGGATCAGCGGCACCGAGATCGTCAGCGTCTCCGTCAGCGGGCGGATCGCGCGCTGCGGGCTCGTCGCCGCCCAGTCGAACACCGCGCCCTGGAACAGCGACGCGTACGCGCCGGACACCGTCTGCCACAGCGCCGTGAAGAAGTCCGACGGCCGCGCGAACAGGTAGCCGGCCGTGCGCTGCACGTCCGGGTCCGCGGCCGCGATGAGCACCGCGCCGATGAGCAGCGCGAGGACGATCGCGCACACCGTCATCAGCCACGACGACGAGAGCATCTCGCGCAGCACGCCGTCGCCCGTGGGGCGCCGGTCCTGCGGCCGGTCGGCGGCCGGGGCGCCCGCGGGCACCTCGTCGACGGGCGGCTGCGCCGGGGGCGTCGTGCCGGGCTGGCTCATCGGCCCTCCTCCTGCTCCTGCGGGGCGTGCGCCCGATGGTCCCCGGCGTCCGCCGCGCCGAGCGTGGTGTGGTGGGCGGCGGCCTGCGCGACCGCCTCCTCGAGCGGGACGCCCGCCATCATGAGGCCGAGCACGTCGCGGTCGGTGTCCCCGGGGACGATCCCGACGACGCGGCCGCGGTACATGACGGCGATGCGGTCGGCGAGGGCCACCACCTCGTCGAGCTCCGTGGACACGATGACCACGGCGGTGCCGTTGTCCCGCTCCTGCACGATCCGCTTGTGCACGAACTCGATGGACCCGACGTCGAGGCCGCGGGTCGGCTGCGACGCGACGAGCAGGCGCAGCGGCCGCGACATCTCGCGCGCCAGGACGACCTTCTGCTGGTTCCCGCCGGAGAGGGTGCCCGCGTGCGCGTCGACGGACGGCGTGCGCACGTCGAACTCGACGACGCGCTGCTCGGCGTTGCGCCGCAGCAGGCCGCGGTCGATCGCGCCGCGGCGCGAGTAGGGCGCCGCGTCGACGAGGTCGAGGACGAGGTTCTCCTGGATGGAGAAGTCCGCGATGACGCCGTCGGTGCTCCGGTCCTCCGGCACGAAGCCGAGGCCCGCGCGCAGCCGGTCGCGCACCGACAGGCCGGTGAGGTCGGTGCCGTCGAGCTCGAGCGAGCCGGCCGTCGGGTGCACGAGCCCGAGCACCGCGCCGGCGAGCTCGGTCTGCCCGTTGCCCTGCACGCCGGCGACCGCGAGGATCTCGCCCGCCGCGACGTCGACCGACGCCTGGTCCACCACGGGCGTGCCCACCGCGTCCAGGACCGTCAGGTCCCGCACGCGCAGGACGACGTCCCCCGGGGTGGCGGGCGCCTTGTCGACGCCCAGCGACACCGCGCGGCCGACCATGAGCGACGCGAGCTCGGTCTCGGGCGCCGACGGGTCCGCCGTGCCGACGACCTTGCCGCGGCGGATGACGGTGATGCGGTCGGCGACCGCGCGCACCTCGCGCAGCTTGTGCGTGATGAAGAGGATCGAGGTCCCCGCCGCCTTGAGCTGGCGCATGATCTCGATGAGCTCGTCGGTCTCCTGCGGCGTCAGCACCGCGGTCGGCTCGTCGAGGATCAGCACCTTCGCGTCGCGCGACAGGGCCTTGATGATCTCGACGCGCTGATGCACGCCGACGGGCAGCTCCTCGACGCGTGCGTCGGGGTCGACGTGGAACCCGAACCGGTCCGCGACCTCCGACACCTGGCGGCGCGCCCGCGCCACGTCGATGAGGCCGCCGCGCGCCGTCGGCTCGTGCCCGAGCGCCACGTTCTCGGCGACCGTGAACACCGGCACGAGCATGAAGTGCTGGTGCACCATGCCGATCCCGGCGGCCATCGCGGCGCCGGGCCCGTCGAACGCGACCGGCTCGCCGTCGAGCAGGATCTCGCCCTCGTCCGGGGTGTACAGCCCGTACAGGGTGTTCATCAGGGTGCTCTTGCCGGCACCGTTCTCGCCCAGCAGGGCGTGGATCTGTCCGGGCTCCACGACCAGGTCGATCGCGTCGTTCGCCGTGAACGACCCGAACCTCTTCGTGATGCCGCGCAGCTCGAGCCTCATGCGACCCGCTTCCGTTCTCGTCTCGTCGCCTGATCGCCCGTCGTCGCACGTCAGGCGCCTGCCGCCGGTGCCCTGCCGCTCGACCGTACACGCCGCCGGTCGTGCAGGTCCGTCGCACGCGACGGCCCGGGTGGTGGTCCACCCGGGC
>NZ_JBHUZW010000063.1:0-21246 GCF_042667215.1 Cellulomonas sp. NPDC057328
CGGCGGCACGACGCCGCGGCCGGCCCGCCCCCGAGCCGCCCGAGGACGGTACGGCGGCCGTCGACGCCGAGCCCGACCCCGAGTCGGTGGCCCGTGCGATCGTCCTGCGGCAGCTGAGCGCGGCGCCGCGCAGCCGCGCCCAGCTCGAGGACGCGCTCGCGCGGCGGGACGTGCCCGAGGAGGTCGCGGCGCGCGTGCTCGACCGCTTCACCGAGGTGGGGCTGATCGACGACGAGGAGTACGCGCGGATGCTCGTCCGGTCGCGTCACCGCGACCGCGGCCTCTCCCGCCGCGCGCTCGGCACCGAGCTGCGCCGCAAGGGCATCGACGACGAGACCGCCGCCGCCGCGCTCGAGGAGGTCGACGGCGACGACGAGGAGCACGCCGCCCGCGAGCTCGTCGCCAAGAAGCTGCGCGCCACGGCGTCCCTCGCGACCGAGGTGCGCGTGCGCCGCACGTACGCGGCGCTCGCGCGCAAGGGCTACCCGCCCGGGCTCGTCGCCGGGCTGGTGCGCGAGGCGCTCGCCGCCGAGGGCGCCGCCGACGACGCCCCCGGCTGGTCCGACGCGGAGGGCTGACGAGGTCCCGACAGCGCAGGTCGCCGGCGTGGCGGCCGTGACCTGCGCACGCCTGACCCGTGCACGGCACGGCGCGTCGGCGCAGCGCCTCGCCTGGGCGACAATGAGGGACCCGTCGGCGCTCGGCCGGCCGGTCCGGGAGGACACGTGGAGCAGGCAGCGATCGTCATCGTCGTGGGGCTGCTCGGTGCGTGCCTCGTCGCGCTCGTCCTCGTCCTCGTGGCGCGACGGGAGGCGGACGCGCAGCGCCGGCAGGCCGGCGAGGACGTGGCCCGCATCAAGGACGAGGCCCGCGCGCTGCTCGCCGACGCCGAGCGCCGCCAGCAGCGCATCTCCGACCGGGAGCGCGAGCTGGCGGGGGAGCGGTCGGAGCTCGTCGACCTCGAGCGCCGCACCCGCGCGCAGGCCGACGCGCTCGCCGAGGCCCAGCGCGCCGGTGCCCGCGCCGTCGACAAGGCCGAGCGCACCGCGGCCCGCACGCTCGCGGACGCCGAGCGCGCCGCCAACGAACGGCTCGCGTCCGCGCGCGAGCAGGCGCGGCAGGAGCTCGAGGCCACCAGCGGGCTCACCCAGGAGGAGGCGCGCGCCGAGTTGACGCGCCGCATCGCCGAGCAGGCCGCCAACGACGCCGCCGCCCAGGTCCGCCGTGCCGAGGCCACCGCGCGCCGCACCGCCGACGCCCGCGCCCGCCGCATCGTGACCGCGGCCGTGCACCGTCTCGCCGTGCCGACCAGCGCGCAGCACGTCGTGACGATCCTGCCGCTGCCGTCCGACGAGATGAAGGGCCGCATCATCGGCAAGGAGGGGCGCAACATCCGCCACTTCGAGGCGCTCACCGGCGTGAACGTGCTCGTCGACGAGACGCCCGACTCCGTGGTGCTGTCCTCGTTCGACGCCGAGCGGCGCGAGGTCGCGCAGGTCGCCCTCGAGACGCTCATGGCCGACGGGCGCATCCACCCGCAGCGCATCGAGGCCGCGTACGCCGAGGCGCTCGCCGGTGCAGACGAGCGCCACGACGCGGCCGGCCACGACGCGGCGGAGCGCGCCGGCGTGGACGGCCTGCACCCCGACGTCGTCCGGACCATGGGGCGGCTGCGGCTGCGCACGTCCTACGGGCAGAACGTCCTCGAGCACCTCGTGGAGAGCGCGCAGGCGGCGGCGGCGATGGCCGCGGAGATCGGCGCCGACGTCGACGTCGCCCGCCGCGGCGCCTTCCTGCACGACCTGGGCAAGGCCCTCACCGCCGAGGTCCCCGGCACGCACGCCGCCGTCGGCGCCGACCTCGCACGGCGCTGCGGCGAGTCCGAGGCGGTCGTCAACGCCATCGCCGCGCACCACGACGAGGTGCCGCCCGCGACCGTGGAGGCGGTGCTCGTGCAGGCCGCCGACGCGATCTCCGCGTCCCGCCCGGCGGCACGCCGGCAGGACGTCGACCAGTACGTCGAGCGGATGGGCAGCCTCGAGGCGCTCGTCGCCGAGCACGACGGCGTCCGCCGCGCTCTGGCGATGGCCGCCGGCCGGGAGGTGCGCGTCGTCGTGGAGCCGGACGAGGTGACGGACCGCGACCTGCCGCAGCTCGCGACGGCGATCGCCCGGCACATCGAGTCCGACCTCACCTACCCGGGCGAGATCAAGGTGACCGTCGTCCGGGAGCTCCGCGCGAGCGCGACGGCCGGCTGACGCCGCCGCGCACGCGCGGGGCAGGGCGTCAGGGTGTGATGCGTCCGGTCGTCGCCCCGGTGGCGCCGTCACCGACGGTTGCGGCGATCTCCGCCGGCGCCGCCGTGCGACGTGAGCGTCCCTGCAGGCGCATGGCGAGGCGCGACAGCGTGATGTTGACCAGCAGGTAGACGCCCGCTCCTACGGCGAACAGCGCCACGAGCGAGGCGTTCCCGAAGAAGTAGGTGTTGTTCTGGATGGTCTTCAGCAGCTCCTCGTAGCCGACGATGAAGCCGAGCGACGAGTCCTTGAGCAGCACCACGAGCTGGGCCACGAGGCTCGGCAGCATGGTGCGCAGCGCCTGGGGCAGCAGCACGAGCCGCAGCGTCTGCGCGCGGCTCAGCCCGACGGCGAGGCCGGCCTCGGTCTGGCCCTTGGGCAGGGCCGCGAGCCCTGCGCGGACGATCTCCGCGATGATCGCCATGTTGTAGACGACGAGCCCGAACACCACGGCGCTGAACGCGTCCCAGCCGAACGCGAGCAGGGCGAACAGCATGACGAGCAGCACGGGCAGGCCGCGGAACAGCTCGATCACCGCGGTGGCGATCCAGCGCAGCCACGCGATGCGCGTCGTGCGCCACACGGCCAGGACGAGTCCCAGCAGCAGTGCGAGCGGGGCCGCGACCGCCGCGGCACGCAGGGTGGCGCCGAGCCCCGTGACGAGCAGGCTCCGCCACACGTCGGCGGCGGACTGGCCCATCGGCGGGTCGTACAGCACGGCCCACCGCTCGGGGGCGAAGACGCCGCGGCCGGCGGCGTACCAGGCGCCGAGGCCCAGGACCACCAGCACCAGGACGCCGGCGACGACCGACCCGATGCGCTCGCGCCGGCGGGCGGCAGGACCGGGGACGTCGTACAGGACGGAGCTCATCGGGCGAACGCCACCCTCCGCTCGAGGGCGCCGGCCAGCTGGCCGGCGGGGATGGTGATGACCAGGTAGAACAGCGCGACGCCGACGAGCACCATGACCGAGTCCGCGGGGTTGCCCTGCGCCAGGCGGCGGCCGGTGGCCATCAGCTCGACGACGGCGAAGCCCGCGGCGACGGACGTGTTCTTGGCGAGCGCGATGATGACGTTGATGAGCGGCGGGATCACCGACCGCACGGCCTGCGGGAGCACGACCGACGTCAGGGTCTGCCCGAAGGTGAGACCGATCGCGCGTGCCGCCTCGGCCTGGCCGACGCCGACGGAGTTGATGCCTGAGCGCACGGCCTCGGCCACGAACGCCGACGTGTACAGCGTCAGCGCGAGCACCGCGGCGGCGTAGCCGAACAGCCGGAACGGCGTGAACTGCGGCAGCACGTACACGGTGAAGAAGAAGACGAGCGTGAGCGGCGTGTTCCGCAGCAGCTCGGTGTAGACGGTGCCGAACGCGCGCAGCGAGCCGAGCGGCGAGACGCGCAGCATCGCGACGAGGGCGCCGACGACGAGTGCACCGGCGCCCGCCACGAGCGTCAGCTGCAGGCTGAGGCGGAAACCGGCGAGGTACGCCGGCATGTTGTCGGCGATGACCGAGGGGTCCACGCACGTCCTCCGGGAGCTGGGTCGGTAGGGCACGGCACGGCCGGGGCGCCACGGCGGGCGCCCCGGCCGCGGGTGTCAGTAGCGGTCGACGGCCGGGGGCTCCGGCGTCGGCAGCACCGTGCCCGCCGTCTCCGTCCAGGCCTGCTCCCAGCTGCCGTCCTCGAAGCTCTCCTCGAGCACGTCGTTGATCCACATGCGGAAGTCGGTGTCGTCGAGCGCCAGGCCGATGCCGTAGGGCTCCTCGGTGAAGGGCTCGCCCCGGACCTCGAGGTCCGGGTTCTGCGCCGCGAATCCGGCGAGGATCACGTTGTCGGTGCTGATCGCGTCAACCTGGCCGTTGCGCAGCGGCTCGATGCAGTCGGAGTACGCCTGCAGGGCCTGGACCTCGGCCTCGGGGTAGTTCTCGATGAGGTTCGCCTCGGGCGTGGAGCCCGAGACCGTGCAGACGCGCTTGCCGGCGAGGTCGTCAGGACCCTGGATGTCCTCGTTCTCGGTGAGCGTGAGGATGGACTGCCCGGCCTCGTAGTACGGGCCCGCGAACGACACGACCTCCTTGCGGGTGTCGTTGATCGTGTACGTCGCGATGACGATGTCGACCTGACCCGACTGGATGAACGGCTCGCGGTTGGCCGACACGGTCTCGACCCACTCGATGTCGTCCTCGGCGATGCCCAGCTTGCCGGCGATGATCTTGCCGATCTCGACGTCGAAGCCGGTGGGCGTGCCGTCCGGGCCGCGCAGCCCGAACAGGGGCTGGTCGAACTTCGTGCCGATGGTGATGGTGCCCTCCTCGGCGAGGGCCGCCATCGTGGAGCCCTCGGGGAAGTCCGCCGGCGCCTCGCTGGCGGTGCCGCCGCCGGCGGTCTCCTCCGCCTCGCCGGCGTCGTCGCCGCCGCCGGAGCAGGCGGCGAGGGCGAGCGTGGACACGGACAGCAGGGCGATGAGCCCGGTGCGAGCGGATCGCATGTGCATCTCCTTCGGTCGCGGCGGCGCGGGTGGCGCCGCCGGAGGGACGGTCCGGCGTGTCGTGCCGTGGTGCGGGCGGCGCGGCCGGTCGGCCACGCCGGCCCGGCGTCAGTGGGTGAGGATCTTCGACAGGAAGTCGCGCGCCCGCTCGCTGCGGGGCGCGGTGAAGAACGTCTCCGGGTCCGCCTCCTCGACGACCTGGCCGGCGTCCATGAAGACGACGCGCTGCGCCGCGCGCCGTGCGAAGCCCATCTCGTGGGTGACGACGACCATCGTCATGCCGTCGCGCGCGAGGCCGACCATGACGTCGAGGACCTCGTTGATCATCTCGGGGTCGAGCGCGGAGGTCGGCTCGTCGAAGAGGAGGGCCTTCGGGCGCATCGCGAGAGCGCGTGCGATGGCGACGCGCTGCTGCTGCCCGCCGGACAGCTGCGCCGGGTACTTGTCGGCCTGGTTCGCGACGCCGACGCGCTCGAGCAGCTCCATCGCCGTCGTGCGGGCCTCGGCGGGCTTGACCTTCTTCGCCTTGACCTGGCCCAGCGTGACGTTCTCCAGCACCGTCTTGTGCGCGAAGAGGTTGAACGACTGGAAGACCATCCCCACGTCGGCCCGCAGCCGCGCGAGCGCGCGCCCCTCGGCCGGGATCGGCTCGCCGTCGATGGTGATGGTGCCGGCGTCGATCGTCTCGAGGCGGTTGATGGTCCGGCAGAGCGTCGACTTGCCGCTCCCGGACGGGCCGATGACGACGACGACCTCGCCGCGGTGCACGGTCAGGTCGATGTCGCGCAGCACGTGGAGGCTGCCGAAGTGCTTGTTCACGCCGGACAGGACGATGAGCGGGTCACCGGTCGGGCGGGTCGTCGGGGCGGTGGGCTCGGCGGTCGTGCTGTCGGCCATCCCCCGAACCTACGGGTGCTGTGTTGCGTCCGCCACGGTCGCACGTCACGAACCGGTAACGCCCTGGTCATGTGTCCGATCAGGTGTCCGACCGCGCCGCGACGCCCAGTGGCGGGGCGGCACCGGGCCGGCGGCGCGCCGACGTACCCTGGTGGGCGATGTCCACGACCCTGCCCGCCCCCGCCGTCGCCCCGGCCCCCGCCGGTGCCGACCTCGCGGCCGCGACCCCGCCGCAGCCGGCGCGCACCTACCTGGTGAAGACGCTCGGCTGCCAGATGAACGTGCACGACTCCGAGCACATGGCCGGCATGCTCGAGGAGGCCGGCTACGTGCCGGCACCCGCGGCCGACGCCGCGGCGGAGAACGTCGACGTCATCGTCATCAACACGTGCGCGGTGCGCGAGAACGCCGCCGACAAGCTGTACGGCAACCTCGGCCGCCTGGCGGGCCAGAAGCGCGCGCGCCCCGGCATGCAGATCGCCGTCGGCGGCTGCCTCGCGCAGAAGGACCGCGCCGGCATCGTCGAGCGCGCGCCGTGGGTCGACGTCGTGTTCGGGACGCACAACCTCGACGTCCTGCCGACCCTGCTGGAGCGCGCGCGGCACAACGCGCGCGCCGAGGTCGAGATCGCCGAGTCGCTGCAGGTCTTCCCCTCGACGCTGCCCACACGCCGCGAGTCGGTCTACGCGGGCTGGGTGTCCATCAGCGTGGGGTGCAACAACACCTGCACCTTCTGCATCGTGCCGCACCTGCGCGGCAAGGAGCGCGACCGCCGGCCCGGCGAGGTGCTCGCCGAGGTGGAGGCGCTCGTCGGGCAGGGCGCGATCGAGGTGACGCTGCTCGGGCAGAACGTCAACTCCTACGGCGTCGAGTTCGGCGACCGGCAGGCGTTCGCGAAGCTGCTGCGCGCGGCCGGCGCCGTGCCCGGGCTGGAGCGGCTGCGGTTCACGTCCCCGCACCCCGCCGCGTTCACGGACGACGTGATCCACGCGATGGCGGAGACGCCGACGGTCATGCCGCAGCTGCACATGCCCCTGCAGTCGGGCTCCGACCGCGTCCTGCGCGCGATGCGCCGCTCGTACCGGTCGGAGCGGTTCCTCGGCATCCTCGACCGCGTGCGCGCCCTGATCCCGGACGCCGCGATCACGACCGACATCATCGTGGGGTTCCCCGGCGAGACCGAGGAGGACTTCGCCGAGACGCTGCGCGTCGTGGCGGCGTCCCGGTTCTCGTCCGCGTTCACCTTCCAGTACTCGCCGCGCCCGGGCACGCCCGCGGCCGACCTGCCGGACCAGCTGCCGAAGGCCGTCGTCCAGGAGCGCTACGAGCGTCTCGTCGCGCTGCAGGAGCGCATCTCCTGGGAGGAGAACCAGGCGCAGGTCGGGCGCACCGTCGACGTGCTCGTCGCCGAGGGGGAGGGCCGCAAGGACGGCGCCACCGCGCGCCTGTCGGGACGTGCCGCCGACAACCGGCTCGTCCACCTGTCGCTGCCGGCCGGCCTGGCCCCGGCCGACGCGCCCCGGCCGGGCGACCTCGTCACGGTCGACGTCACGCACGCGGCGCCGCACCACCTCGTCGCGGACTCCGCGCTGACCCGCGGCTCGTTCGCCGTGCGGCGCACCCGCGCCGGCGACGCGTGGGAGCGCCGCGCGTCGGGCGCGGAGGAGCACGCGCACGGCGGTGCGGGCGGCGGCTGCGGCACGGGTGCGGCGCCGGCCGGACCGGTCGTCCTCGGGCTGCCGTCGGTCGGGCTGCCCGTCCGCTGACGGGCCCGCGCTCGGCGCAGGCACGCGGCACGGGCACGCCGCGCCCGCCGGGCGGTCAGTTGTCCGGGACGTCCGGCGGCGTGCCGCCCTCGCCGGGCACGACCGGCTCGAGCGCCGCGAACAGCTGCACGCCGGTGCCGAGCCCGCACGCGAGCAGCTGCGCGAGCTGCACGTCCGTGACCCCCGGCTCGAGGTCCGCGGAGACCTCGGCGTAGACGGCGAGCACGCCGTCCTCCTCGCGCACGTACGCCTTCGGCCAGATGCGCTCGCGGTTCCAGTCGTTGATGGCGAGCGCGAGGGCGCGCCGCTGCTCGAGCGGCAGCGTGCGGTGCCAGCGTCCGCGGACCTGCAGGATCTCCTGCTGCTCGCCGAGCAGCAGGAACCAGAACCGGCTGCCGTCCCACGTCCCCGTGAGGTCGCCGTCCTCGTCGACGAGGAACCGGTAGCCCCGCGCCAGGAGGTAGTCGGCGACGCGGTCGCGCGTGAGCAGACGCGGCAGCTCGCCCTCCGACGGCTCCCGCTTGGTCGGCTTCGGCAGACCGCCGAGCACCCGCAGCAGCCACCCGGGCCCGCTCACGGGGCGACCCCCGCCGGGTCCGGGTACCGCTCGTCGAGCGCGTCGAAGAGCATGCTGCCGGTGGACAGCCCGCAGAACAGGATCTGGCTGAGCTGCGCGTCGGTCGCCCCGTGCTCGAGGTCGGTGGCCACCTCGGCCACCACGTGCACGCGCCCGTTGTCACGCACGCGCACGTACGCCTTCGGCCAGATGCGCTCGGCGTTCCACTCGTTGCACAGGTCGAGCACCTCCTCGAGCCGTTCGATCGCCAGCTCGCGGTGCCACTGCCCGCGCACCTGGAGGATCTCCGCCTGCTCGCCGAACAGGAAGAAGTAGAAGAGCCGCCCGCGCCACAGGCCGCCCAGGTCGCCGTCGTTGTCGACGAAGTAGCTGAAGTGGTTCTCCGTCATCCACGCCGCGATGCGGGCGGGCGAGACGGGAGCCGGCGTGGTGACGCCGGTCTCGGCGGTGCCCAGCTCGCGGGCCAGCAGCGCCGCGACGCGGGCGTGCAGCTCGCCGTCGTCCTCGACCGGGGCGACGGACACCTCGGCACGCGTCCTCGGCCGTCCGCGCCCCCACCAGCGGCGTGCGCGATCCCCGAACGACACCATGCGCACGACCCTACCCGGCGGCACCGACGGTGCGACCGGCGTCGCCCGGGCGGGCGACCGGGCCCGCCGGCGCGGCGCGCGACGTGGCCCGCGACGGGGCCGCCGTGGACGACCACGCGTGCGTCCGCGCGCCGCGGTCCGGCTACCGTCGTCGCGTGCTCGTCGCCGCCGCGCTCGTCCCCGACACCGTGCTGCTCCTGCCCGGGGCGGCGGGTGGGGCGTCCGACGACCCCGGCCTCGTCCGGCTCCGGGACGCGGCGCTGGCCGCGGTCCGCGCGGCCACGGGCGCACCCGCCGACGTCCCTGCCGACACCCCCGCCCGGACCTCCACCCGCCCCCGCGTCGTCGTCGTCGCCCCGGGGCGCGCCGACCGCTCGGTGACCGGCGACGTCCGGCTCGGCGCCGCCGCCGCGGGCGTGCCCGACCGCCTGCTGGCGTGGCCCGTCCCCGCGCTGCGGCTCGCGGCCGCCCCGGGCGGCCCGCCGCCGGAGCCGGGACCGCTCGGCGTGCCGGCGACGGTCGGCGCACGTCTCGCCCTGCGGGCGGGCGCCGACGTGGTGCACGTCGTCGAGGTGGCGTCGCGCGACGCGGCCGCGCTGCGCGACACGGGCGCGCGCCTGTGCGCGGACGGGCCGACGGCGCTCGTGGTCGTCGGCTCCGGCTCGGCGCGGCACGGGCCAGACGGGCCCCTCGCCGACGACCCGGCGGCCGGCCCGCTCGACGCGGCGCTCGCGTCCGCCCTCACCGGTGCGGGCCGCGGCGCGCGCGACGTCCTGACCGACCTCGACCCGGTGCACGCGCAGGCGCTCGCCGTGAGCGGCTGGGGGTCGTGGCAGGTCCTCGTCGGCGCGCTCGACGCGTCCGGCGGCGTGCCGTGGGTCGACGGCGGCGCCCACGCCGACGTGTGGCACGGCGCCGCGCACGGCGCGGCCTGCTGGCGCGTGGCGGGGGAGGACGCGTGAGCCTCGTCGTCGCGGTCGTCGGCCCGACCGCCACGGGCAAGTCCGACCTCGGCCTGGCGCTGGCGGAGGCGCTGGGCGGCGAGGTCGTCAACGCCGACGCGCTCCAGCTGTACCGCGGCATGGACGTCGGCACGGCGAAGGTGCCCGTCGCCGAGCGCCGCGGCGTGCCGCACCACCTGCTCGACGTGCTCGACCCGCGGGAGGAGGCGTCCGTCGCGGACTACCAGGAGCAGGCACGCGCGGTCGTCGCGGACCTGCGCGCGCGCGGCGTCCGGCCCGTCGTGGTGGGCGGGTCGGGGCTGTACGTGCGCGCGCTGCTCGACCACCTCGAGTTCCCCGGCACGGACCCCGATGTCCGGGCGGCGCTCGAGGCGCGGGTCGAGGCGGAGGGTGCACGGGCGCTGCACGACGAGCTCGCCGCCGTGGACCCGGTCGCCGCCGCGGGGATCGGCCCCCGGAACGCGCGCCGGGTGGTCCGCGCGCTCGAGGTCATCGCGCTCACGGGGCGCCCGTACTCGGCGTCGCTGCCGCGGCACGAGTACGCCGTGCCGGCCGTGCAGGTCGGGCTCGACTGCGACCGCCCGACGCTCGACGCCCGCGTCGCCGGGCGCGTCGACCGGATGTGGGACGGCGGGATGCTCGCCGAGGTGGAGCGCCTGCTGGAGCACGGCCTCGGGCGCACGGCGGCGCGCGCCGTCGGCTACGCGCAGGCCGCCGCGCAGCTGCGCGGCGAGCTCGACGACGCGGCGGCGCGCGCCGAGACGACCGTCGCGACCCGGCGGCTCGCCCGCAGGCAGATGGGGTGGTTCGGCCGCGACCCGCGCGTGCACTGGCTCGACGCGCAGGACCCGGCGCTCGTCGAGCGCGCCGTCGAGCTCGTCGCCCGCGCGGACGCCGGGACGCTCGGGCCCGCCACCGACGCGCCGTCGACCCGCCGTACGCTGGGCTCATGACCCTGCCCGTCCCCGTCCAGGCGCCCGCGCCCACCGGCCTCGGCCGCGTCGACGTCACCAAGGGCCACGGCACGCGCAACGACTTCGTGCTCGTGGACGACCGCGACGGCGCCCTCGACGTCAGCGCCGAGCTCGTGCGCCGGCTCTGCGACCGTCGGGGCGGCCTCGGCGGCGACGGGCTCATCCGGCTCGTCGCGACGGCGCACGTGCCCGACGCGCCGGCGACCACGCGGACCACCGCCTGGTTCATGGACTACCGGAACGCCGACGGCTCGGTCGCGCAGATGTGCGGCAACGGCGTGCGCGTGTTCGCGCGGTACCTCGAGCGGCTCGGGCTGTGGCAGCCGGGCACGGGCGACCTCGCCGTCGGCACCCGCGCGGGCGTGCGCACCGTGCGGGCGGTCGACGTGCCGGTCGGCCTCGGCGACGACGCGTGGTTCGCGGTGGACATGGGGCCCGTGACGGTCACCGGCGGCGCCGCGGCACTGGCCGACGGCGGCGACGCGGAGGTCGAGGTGGCCGGCCTCGAGGTGACGCGACCCGGGCTGGGCGTCGACGTCGGCAACCCCCACACCGTGGTCGTCCTCGCCGCCGACGCGGACCTCGTGCGTGCCGACCTCACGCGCGCACCCGTCGTCACGCCGGTGCCGGCCGACGGCACGAACGTCGAGCTCGTCGTCCCGCTCGGCGAGCAGGTGCTGGCCGACGGCACGACCGCCGGCCGGGTCCGCATGCGCGTGCACGAGCGCGGCGTGGGCGAGACGCAGTCGTGCGGCACGGGCGCCGTGGCCGCGGCGGCCGCCGTGCGCGCCTACGGCGGCGCGGGCGCACCCGACGTCTGGTTCGTGGAGGTGCCCGGTGGCACGGTCCGCGTCACGGTGACGCCCGGCGCCGACGCACCGCGGGCGGAGCTCGCCGGGCCGGCCGTCCTCGTCGCCGAGGCGTCCGTCGACCTGGCGGCGCTGCTCGCGTGAGCACCGACGCAGGGCACGGGCGGGACGGGACCGTGGTCCCCGGCGGCCCGGGCGACGTGCTGACGCCCGACGAGGTGGGCGCGCCCCTCGGTGAGCGCGCGACGCTGCTGCAGGTCTCGACCGCGTTCTGCGCCCCCTGCCGGGCGACGCGACGCGTGCTCGCCGCGGTGGCGCGGACCGTGCCGGGCGTCGTCCACGTCGAGCGGGACGTGGCGGACGCGCCCGCGCTCGCGGACCGGCTCGCCGTGTCGAGCACGCCGACGGTCGCCGTGCTCGACGCCGCCGGCCGCGTGGTGCGGCGCGCGGACGGCGTGCCGACGACGGCTCAGGTGCTCGCGGCCGTCGCGTCCGCGCTGCCCGTCGACGCCTGACGTCCCGCGGCCGTGTCCGGCTCCGGGGCGGCGTCCCCGGACACGACCCCGTCCGGTGCGTGCCCCGCCGTCTCGCTCGGTGGCGTGCCGACGCGCGGCGCGGTCAGCGCCGACGCGACCGCGAGGGCGGCCGCGAGCCCGAACGCGGCGATGAACCCGCCGACGCCGACCACCGCGTCCGCGGCGCCGGAGCCGTGCCCGCCCGCGCCCCCCGTGCCGGTGACGAGCGCGAACAGGACGCCGGTCACGGCGAGCGTCATGGCCGAGCCGACCGCGTCGCTGATGGACATCGCCGAGCTGTTCGTCCCCTGCGAGCCGGGCGCGGAGTAGCCGAGGACGAGCACGTTCAGCCGCGACGACGCCAGCCCCATCCCGGCACCGGCGGACGTCCACGTCGCCACGAGGACGGCCGGCGGCAGGTCCGCCGCGGCGGTCACGAACGCGCCGACCACCCCCACCGCGACGAGGACGGTGCCGACCCGAACGGCGCCGCGGCTGGTGAGCCGGTGGCCGAGGCGTCCCTGCACGGCCGACATGCCGGACCACGCGAGCGCGGCCGTCGTGAGCGCGAGCCCGCTCGCGGCGGGGCCCCAGCCGTCGCGCTGCGCGAGCAGGTACGGCACGTACGCCTGGGCGCCGAAGAACGCGCCGGACACGAGGGCCCGCGTCGCGATGACGGACGGCAGCCCGGGCCGCGCGGCGAGCGCGCCCGCGGGCAGGAGGGGGCGCACGGCGACGAGCGCGGTGGCGCCCGCGGCGGCGGCGAGCGCGGCCGACGGTGCGGCCGGCAGCTCGACGGCGAGGTTGAGCGCCAGCACCGCGCCGGCGACGAGCACCGCGAGGCCGACGCGTCGCCGCCCGTCCGTGCGCGCCCCCGCGCCGCCGTCCGGCGTCCCCAGCGGCCGCAGCGTGCGCAGCAGCGGCAGGCTCGTCGGCACGACGAGCAGCGCGACGCCGAGGAACACCCAGCGCCATCCCGCGGCCTGCGCCACGACCCCCGCGACCGTGGGTCCCACGAGCGAGGGCAGCACCCACGCGGCCGAGAACCACGCGAACGCGCGCGGGTGCAGGGCCGGCGGGTAGGCGCGCGCGAGCGTGACCAGCAGCGTCACGTTGACGGCACCGCCGCCGAGCCCCTGCGCGAGCCGGCCGCCGACGAGCACGGGCATCGACGTCGCGAACCCGGCGACGACCAGGCCCGCGACGAACAGGGCGGTGCCCGTGAGGAACGGCCGGAACGGCCCGGAGCGGTCGGACCAGGTGCCCGCGACGACCATGCCGACGACGCCGGTGGCGAGCGGGCCCGCGAACGCGAACGCGTAGAGCGCGTGCCCGTCGAGGACGTCGGCGACGCCCGGCATCACCGTCGTCACGGCGAACGACTCGAACGCGACGAGCACGACGAGCGTGACGAGCGCCGCGGTGGTGGTGCGGCGCGCGCGCCACAGCGCCTCGACCTGCGGCGTCGGCACGGTCACGACGTCACCCGCACGACGTCGCCCGCGGACGTCACCCGCAGGACCCGGAAGCCCTTCGCGCTCGCGACGCGGTCGACCGTGACGCCGAGCCCTGCGCCGGCGGGCGCGTCGGTGGCGAGCCACCGGTGCAGCGGGTCGGCGCCGAGGTTGCGGCCGACGACCAGCCAGGCGTCGCCGTCCGGGGCCACGCGCGGCAGCCACGCCGCGAGCAGGTCGTGCAGCGCCGCCTTGCCGATGCGCACGGGCGGGTTCGACCACAGCGTGGCGAACCGGACGTCCGGCGGGACGTCCTCGGGACGCGCGGCGACGACGTTCGCGGCACCGAGACGCTCGGCGTTGCGCCGCACCAGGTCGAGGGCGCGCTCGTTGACGTCGACGGCCCACACGCGGGCCTGCGGCGACGACAGGGCGAGCGTGAGCGCGACGGGACCCCAGCCGCAGCCGAGGTCGAGCAGGTCGCCCGTGGCGGGCGGTGCCGGCACGGTGCGCAGCAGCACCTGCGTGCCGAGGTCGACGTGGTCGGGGGAGAAGACGCCGCCCGCCGTCTCGACCGTGACGTCGCGGTCGGCGATCCGGACGCGCACGGACCGGCGCTCGTCCGCCGACGCCGGGCGCGCCGTGAAGTAGTGGTCCCCGCCGGCCGTGTCCTCGCCGTCCCCGTCCGGCCCGTCCCCGCTGTGCACCCGCCGACCCTAACGGCCCGCCACGGCTGCGCCTGCAGCGAAAAACCTCGCCCGGGTGGTGCCGCGGTGCGACGCTGGTCATCTTGTAGGTGGACGAGAGGACACGCGTGGACGACCGACAGCACACCACCCCCGAGGCGCCGCAGGCGCCGGTGCGCAGCGCCCAGGAGGTGGCCGACGACGTCGTCGCTCGTGTGCTGGCCCGGGCCGGGACCGCCCTGCAGTCCGGCGGCACGACGCACACGACGTACGACGGCGACCAGCTCGACCTGGAGGAGCGCACCTCGCTGCGCCGCGTCTCCGGGCTCTCGACCGAGCTCGAGGACGTCACCGAGGTCGAGTACCGGCAGCTGCGCCTCGAGCGCGTCGTGCTCGTGGGCCTGTGGGGTGCGGGCACGGCCGAGGAGGCCGAGATCTCCCTGCGCGAGCTCGCGGCGCTGGCCGAGACGGCCGGCTCGCAGGTGCTCGACGGGCTCCTGCAGCGGCGGCGCAGCCCCGACCCGGGCACCTTCCTGGGCTCCGGCAAGGCGGCCGAGCTCGCGACCGTCGTCGCGGCCGTCGGCGCCGACACCGTCGTGGTCGACGGCGAGCTCGCACCCTCCCAGCGCCGCGCGCTCGAGGACGTCGTGCGGGTCAAGGTCGTCGACCGGACCGCGCTCATCCTCGACATCTTCGCGCAGCACGCGAAGTCGAAGGAGGGCAAGGCCCAGGTCGAGCTGGCGCAGCTCGAGTACCTCCTGCCGCGCCTGCGCGGCTGGGGCGAGTCGATGAGCCGGCAGGCCGGTGGCCAGGTCGGCGGCGCCGGCGCAGGCATGGGCTCCCGCGGCCCCGGCGAGACGAAGATCGAGCTCGACCGGCGGCGCATCCGCAACCGGATGGCGAAGCTGCGCCGCGAGATCGCCGCGATGGCCCCGGCCCGGGAGACCAAGCGGGCCTCCCGCAAGCGCAACGCGATCCCGTCGGTGGCGATCGCCGGCTACACGAACGCCGGCAAGTCGTCGCTGCTCAACCGGCTCACCAACGCGGGCGTGCTCGTCGAGAACGCCCTGTTCGCGACGCTGGACCCGACGGTCCGCCGGGCGGAGACGTCCGACGGCCGCGTGTACACGCTCGCGGACACCGTGGGCTTCGTGCGGCAGCTGCCGCACCAGCTCGTCGAGGCGTTCCGCTCCACGCTCGAGGAGGTCGCGGACGCCGACCTGATCCTGCACGTCGTGGACGCGTCGCACCCCGACCCGGAGGGGCAGATCGCGGCCGTGCGGCACGTGTTCGCCGACATCCCGGGGGCGATGGACGTGCCGGAGATCGTCGTGCTGAACAAGGCCGACCTGGCGGCGCCGGAGGTGGTCACGCGGCTGCGGTCGCGCGAGGTGCACTCCGTCGTCGTCTCGGCGCACACCGGCGAGGGCGTCGCGGAGCTGCAGGAGCTCATCGCCGACCAGCTGCCGCGGCCCGGCGTGAGCGTCGATGTGGTGGTGCCGTACGACCGGGGCGACCTGGTGAGCCGCGTGCACGAGCACGGCGACATCGACCACGAGGAGCACACGCCCGACGGCACCCTGCTGCGGGCGCGCGTCGACGCGGACCTCGCGGCCGAGCTCGAGCGGGTGGCCGTCCGCCGCGCCTGAGCGCCCGCACGACGCACGAGCACCGGACCCGGTGCGCGGGGCCCACCGGCCCGGCGTGCCGGGTCCTGCGCGTGCGGGCGAGCGTGCCTAGGGTGCGAAGGTGATCCCCGCCGACCTGGACCTCCTGCGCGCCCCCGGCGCGCCCGCCCTGCTGCCCGACGGCTCGGCCGCCGTCGTCGCCGTCGTCGGCCCCGACACGACGCTCGACGCGTACCGCGGCGAGCTGTGGCTCGTGCCGGTGGACGACCCGACGGCGGACGTGACGACCGACCTCGGCGAGCACGAGCCCGGCACGGGCCGTGCGCGCCGTCTCACCCACGGGCACCGCGACACCGCGCCGCAGGTGTCGCCCGACGGGCGGTGGGTCGCGTTCTGCCGCGCGCCGCTCACCGGCGGCCCCGCGCAGGCCCACCTCGTGGCCGCGGGCGGCGGGGAGCCCGTCCGCCTCACGGACGCCCCCCTCGGCGTCGCGCACCTGCGGTTCTCGCCGGACGGCACGCGGCTGGCGTACCTGGCGCGCGTGCCCGAGGAGGGGCGCTACGTCGCCGGCGCCGACGCGTCGGCCGAGCCGCCCCGGCACGTGACGACGTTCCGGTACCGCGCGGACGGCGTCGGGTTCGTGCACGACCGCCCGCAGCACGTCCACGTGCTGACCCTGCCCGCCGACCCGGGCGCGGGCGACGCGCTGCCCGGGCCGACCGCGCTCACGTCGGGCGCGTGGGACGTCACCGACCCCGCCTGGCTGCCCGACGGCGGGGCGCTGGTCGCGACGTGCACCCGCCACGCGGACCGGGAGCGCGACGTGCGGCGCGACGTCGTGCTGGTGCGCGCGGACGAGCGCGGCACCGACGCCGCGGCGCTGCCGGCCCTCACGGACGCCGACGCGGGCAGCCCGCTCCAGGTCGGGACCGTGCGCCCGGCGGCGGACGGGACGGCGCTGTGGCTCCAGGCCCGCGACCTCGGGCCCGACGGCCACGACACCGTGGCCGCGCTCACGGGGCTCTACCGGCTGCCGCTGAGCGGGACCGGGGCGGCCACGCGTGCCTCGGGCGCACCGGAGCGGCTGACCGACGCGGAGACGGTCGACCTGTCCGACGGCGTCCTCGTGCCGCTCGCGGACGGTGCCCTCGTCGCGGTCGAGGAGCGGGGCGCCGTCACGCTCGTCCACGTCGGCGGGGACGGCGCCCTGCGGACCGTGCTGGACGCGCCGCACGTGGTCCTCAACGCCGACGCCCTGCCCGCCGGCGGCACGGCCGTGGTCGCGGCCGCGCACCCGGTGACGTCCGGCGCCCTGCTCCGCGTCGACGTGACGACGGGCGACGCCGCCACGCTCGCCGACTGGTCGGCGCCCCTGCGCGCCACCGGTCGGGTGCGCCGGCCCGTCGACCTCGCCGCGACGTCGCCGGACGGGTACGCGGTGCACGGGTGGGTCGTGACGCCGGACCCGGAGCGGTGGGGCGCCGGGCCGCACCCCACGCTGCTGATGATCCACGGCGGCCCGTTCGCCCAGTACACGCACGCGCTGTTCGACGAGGCGCAGGTGCTGGCCGGCGCGGGGTACGCCGTCGTCCTGGGCAACCCGCGCGGCTCCGCCGGGTTCGGGCGCGCGCACGGGCGCGCCATCCGGCACGCCTTCGGCACCGTCGACACCGAGGACGTCCTCGCGCTGCTGGACGCCGCCGTGGCCCAGCACCCGCAGGAGCTCGACGGCGGGCGCGTCGGCGTGCTCGGCGGCTCGTACGGCGGCTACCTCACCGCGTGGCTGACGACCCGCACCGGCCGGTTCGCGGCGGCCGTCGTGGAGCGCGGCTTCCTCGACCCGGTGAGCTTCACGGGGTCGGCCGACATCGGCTGGTGGTTCGGGCTCGAGTACGTCGGCGACCACGGGACCCCCGAGGGCCTCGCCGCCGTCGCGGCGCAGTCGCCCATGGCGCACGTCGGGCGCGTGCGCACGCCCACGCTGGTCATCCACTCGGAGCAGGACTGGCGCTGCCCGGTCGAGCAGGGCCAGCGGTGGTTCGTCGAGCTGCGGCGCCGCGGCGTCGAGGCGGAGCTGCTGCTCTTCCCCGGGGAGGGGCACGAGCTCACGCGGTCGGGGCGGCCGCGGCACCGGGTCAGCCGGTTCGAGCACCTGCTCGGCTGGTGGTCCCGGCACCTGCCGACCGCCGCGGTCCCGGGCACCGGGGGATGACGGCCGAGGCGCGTCGGCGGTCGCGACTACGCTGACGCGGTGCACCAGGCCCGGACGACCGACCCGACCCCCGCGGCGGCGGACGTCCCCGGGGCCGGCGGCGCCGCGGCGGACGTCACGGGGCGGGCGTCGTCCGTGCACGCGGCCGTCGACGAGCTGCTCGACCTCGCGGTCGGCGCACTCGGGGGCGGGCGGCGGGAGGGGCAGCGCACCATGGCGCACGCCGTCGCCGACGCGCTCGCGGGCGGGGAGCACCTGCTCGTCCAGGCCGGCACCGGCACCGGCAAGTCGCTCGGGTACCTCGTGCCCGCGGTCCGGCACGCGGTGACGGAGGACGAGCGGGTCGTCGTCTCGACGGCGACGCTCGCGCTGCAGCGGCAGGTCATGACGCGGGACCTGCCGCTCGTCACGCGCGCGCTCGCGGGCCGCCTGCCGCGGCCGGCGGACATCGCGCTGCTCAAGGGCTGGCACAACTACCTGTGCGTGCACAAGGTCGCCGGCGGCTACCCGGAGGACGACCAGGGCGCCCTGTTCGACGTGCCGGAGCGTCCCGGGGCCGCGGACCACCCGGCACCGGTCGCCGACGCGGGGGAGCGCGAGACGCTCGGCGAGCAGGTCGTGCGCGTCCGCGAGTGGGCGCAGGCGACCGACACCGGGGACCGCGACGACCTCGTGCCCGGCGTCGCGGACCGGGCGTGGCGGCAGGTCTCCGTGACCGCCATGGAGTGCCTGGGCTCGTCGTGCCCGGTGCTCGAGGAGTGCTTCCCCGACGCGGCGCGGGCCCGCGCGCGCGAGGCCGACGTCGTCGTCACCAACCACGCGATGCTCGGCATCGCGGCGACCGGCTCGCCCAACGTGCTGCCCGAGCACGACGTCCTCGTCGTGGACGAGGCCCACGAGCTCACCGACCGCGTGACCGCACAGGCGACGGCCGAGCTGTCGGTGGCGACGATCGAGCACGCCGCGCGCCTGGCACGCCGGCACGGCGGCGTCCCGACGACGGACCTCGACACGGCGTCCCAGCACCTGGCGAGCGTGGTCGTCCCGCTGCCGGAGGGCCGGTTCCGGGACGGCCTGCCGGAGGCGACCCGGCTCGCCGTCGCGGCCGTGCGCGACGCCGCGCGCACGCTCCTCACCGTCCTCAAGCCCGACGCGTCCACCAAGGGGCGCGACGGCGCCGAGGGTGGCGTCAAGATGGCGAACGCCGCGATGCTCGCGCTGTTCGAGACGGCCGAGCGGATGGCCGCCGACCCGGAGGACCTGCGGCACACGGTGCTCTGGTGCGCCCGCGGCGAGGACCGGCGCGGGCAGGTCACCACGCGGCTGCACGCGGCGCCGCTGGCCGTCGACGGGCTCGTGCGGACCCAGCTGCTCGCGGGGCGGACCGGCGTGCTGACGTCGGCGACGCTCGCGCTCGGCGGCTCCTTCGACCCCGTGGCGCGCGCGCTCGGCCTCGCGAGCCGCCCCGACGCCGCGCCCGCCGGTCCGGCGTCGCTCCCGGTGGCCGCGTCCGCCACGGCCGCCGGCTCGGGCACGGCGACCGCGGGCGCGTCCGACGTGCTGCCGGGCACGGAGCGCGCGGGGCGCACCGAGCGCGCCGAGCGCGTGGACGCCGGCCGCTGGCGCGGGCTCGACGTCGGCAGCCCGTTCGACTACCCGCGGCAGGGCATCTGCTACGTCGCGCGGCGCCTGCCCACGCCCGGCCGGGAGCCGGCGACCGACGCGCAGCTCGACGAGATCGCGACGCTCGTCCAGGCCGCCGGCGGGCGCACGCTCGGGCTGTTCACGTCCCGCCGCGCCGCGCAGGTCGCCGCCGAGGCGATGCGCGAGCGGCTCGACGTCCCCGTGCTGCTGCAGGGCGACGACCAGCTGCCGACGCTCGTCGCGCAGTTCGCCGCCGACGAGCCCACGTGCCTGTTCGGGACGCTCTCGCTGTGGCAGGGCGTCGACGTGCCCGGGCCGGCGTGCCGGCTCGTCGTGATCGACCGCATCCCGTTCCCGCGACCCGACGACCCGGTCCGGTCCGCGCGGTCCGACGCGGTCGGCGCGGCGGGCGGCAACGGGTTCATGGCGGTGTCCGCGACGCACGCGGCGCTGCTGCTCGCGCAGGGGGCCGGACGCCTCGTCCGGTCGGGGGACGACCGCGGCGTGGTCGCGGTGCTCGACCCGCGCCTGGAGACGGCGCGGTACGGCGAGTTCCTGCGCCGCTCCATGCCGCCGTTCTGGCGCACGACGGACCGCGACCTCGTCGTCGCCGCGCTGCGCCGCCTGTCGGCGGCGGGCTAGCCTCGCCGGGGGACGTGCCGCCCGGGCGGGCGCGTCCCGCGCGCAGCGGAGCCCGTGACGAGGGGACGAACGCCATGACGCAGGACATCGAGGGCGACGACACCGCGCTGACCGTGCCGACGCCGCAGCGCCGCACCTCGAAGGTCGGCATCGTCGGCGCCGGCGCCGTCGGGTCCACGATGGCGTACGCGGCGCTCATGCGCGGAGCCGCGCGGACCGTCGCGCTCCTCGACGTCAACCGGCAGAAGGTCGAGGCGGAGGTGCTCGACCTCAGCCACGGGATCCAGTTCATGTCGATGGCCGAGGTCGTCGGCTCGGACGACGTGTCGGTGCTCGCCGACTGCGACGTCGTCGTCTTCACCGCGGGCGCGAAGCAGCGGCCGGGGCAGTCCCGCCTGGACCTGGCGGAGGCGACGATCTCGCTCGTGCGGACGGTGCTGCCCGGCATCGTCGAGGTCGCGCCGAACGCCGTGTACGTGATGGTGACGAACCCCGTCGACGTGGTCACGTACGCCGCGCTGCAGATCTCCGGCCTGCCGCCGGCGCAGCTGTTCGGCTCCGGCACGGTCCTGGACTCCTCGCGCCTGCGGTACCTCATCGCGCGGCACACCGGGGTGGCGGTGCAGAACGTGCACGCGTACGTCGCGGGCGAGCACGGCGACACCGAGCTGCCGCTGTGGAGCTCCGCGTCGATCGGCGCGGTGCCGCTGCTCGAGTGGCCGGGCGTCGGCGGGCACGGCCCCCTGACGAGCGAGGTCCGCGAGTCCATCGCGCGCGAGGTCGTGGAGTCGGCCTACCGGATCATCGAGGGCAAGGGCGCCACCAACTACGCGATCGCGCTGGCCGGGTCCCGCATCATCGAGGCCGTCCTCAAGGACGAGCGCCGCATCCTGCCGGTGTCGTCCCTGCTCGACGGGTACCTCGGCATCTCCGACGTGTGCCTCAGCGTGCCGACCGTGGTCGGGTCGTCGGGCGTCGCCGAGCGGCTGGAGGTGCCCATGTCGTCCGACGAGCTGCTGGGCCTGCGCCGGTCGGCCGAGGCCGTGCGGTCGGTCGCCCGCCGCTTCGGGTTCTGACGCCCGCCGCACGCGCCCGGGGACGGG
>NZ_JBHUZW010000064.1:0-21159 GCF_042667215.1 Cellulomonas sp. NPDC057328
GGCCCGCGCTCAGCCGAGCGCGGGCTCGGGCTCCTGCTCGGGCTCCGCGGCGGGACGGGGCGCCGCGAGGCGGTCGAGCTCGGCGCGCACCGCGACGGCGTACCGCTCGGGCGAGAACCGCGCGAGGGCGTCGGCGCGCGCTGCCGCGGCAAGCCGGGCGCGCAGCGCGGGGTCGTCGTCGAGGCGCGCGAGCGCGTCGGCCAGCGCCGCGGCGTCGCCGGGCGGCACGAGCAGGCCGGTCTCGCCGTCCCGCAGGATCTCGGCGAGCCCCTGCACGCGGGACGCGACGACGGCGCGCCCGGCGAGCATCGCCTCGACGGCGGTGTTGCCGAACGGCTCGACGCGGGACGGCACGAGCACGACGTCGGCCTCGGCCAGCAGCGGCCACGTCGGGTGCACGAAGCCGAGCAGCTCGACGCGCCCCGCCAGCGCCGGCTCGTCGAGCCGTGCGCGCAGCTCCCGCTCGAACCACTCGTAGCCGGTGAACGTGCTGCCGGCCACGCGCAGGTGGACGTCGTGCCCGCGGGCGACGGCCTGCGCGACCGCCTCGAGCGCGACGTCGGTGCCCTTGCGCGGCGACAGGCGGCCGACCAGCACGACGCGCAGCGGCCCGCCGGGTGCCGGCGGCGCGGGGTCGTCGGCGGGGCCGGGCACGCCGTTGTGCACGACCACCGCCCGCTCCGCGAGCGAGCGGAACACCGGCCCGATGCTGCGGCGTGCGGCCGCCGAGTTCGTCACGACGCGGTCGGCGAGCAGCAGGGGCGCGGTGAGCGCGGCGGTGACGACGCGGGGCTGGTCCTCCTCGGCCTCGTGCACGTGGCACAGCACCGGCACGCGCGCGAGCCGCGCGGCGACGACCCACCACGGGATCGTCAGGGTGCTGACGTAGACGACGTCGGGCCGCGTGCGCCGCAGCGTCCGCGTGGTGCGGACGACCGAGCGCACGGCCGCGAGCGCGAGCCCCGGCAGCCGGGCGGGGTGCAGCAGCGCCTTGCGCAGCACCGGCAGGTCCGCCGCCGTCACGCGCACCCCGAGCGCGGCGGCGCGTGCCGTCAGCGGCCCGTCACCGGGCAGGACGAGCTCGACGTCCCAGCCGCCGGCGCGCGCGCCCCGCAGGGTCTCGAGCATCTGGAGGTCGGCGCCGTACAGCTCGGTCGACGGGTGCGCCACGACGAGCCGGCGCGGGGCGCCGCCCGTGCGCGCCTCCGGGTGCGGCGCCCGGCGGGGCAGCAGCGCCTCCCGCACGCCCGCGAGGGTGCCGCCCGCGACGGACAGCAGCGGCCGCGGGCTCTCCAGCAGCTGGCGCCGCCCGCCGCGCAGCAGCACGCGCCGGGCCCACCACGGCGCGCGCAGCACCCAGCGCAGGCGGTCGGCCGCGGCCAGGTGGCGGCCGGCGAACAGCAGCCGGTTGCGCGTGTTCTGGACGTAGTACAGGTCGGAGCGGCGCCGGCTGCCGGCGTGCTCCTGCGTCCCGCCGACGGCGTGCGTCGCGACCACGTCGTCCCGCACGGCGAGCCGGAGCCCCGCCGCGCGCGCCCGCCACGACAGGTCGACGTCCTCCCAGTACATGAAGTAGGCGGGGTCGAAGCCGCCCACGCGGCGCCACGCGGCGGCGGAGAACGCGAGGCAGGCGCCGGACAGCCAGTCCACGTCGCCGTCGCCGACCGCCCCCGCCCCGGCCCGCGGGCTGCCGCGGCGCAGGTCGAGCACGCCGCCGGCGAACCACACGCGTCCGGCCTCGTCGAGCACGACCGGGGAGAGGAGCACGTCGGGGTCCTCCGCGGCGGCCGACAGCAGGGCGGCCGCGCCGGCGGGCGCGAGCGCCAGGTCGGGGTTGAGCACGAGGACGGCCCGCGCGCCGAGCGCGAGGGCGTGCGCGACGCCGCGGTTCACGCCCGCGCCGAAGCCGTCGTTCGGCGCCGTCACCAGCTCCCAGCCGTGCTCGTCCACCACCGCGCGGGCCGCGGCGCGGTCGTCGGCGGCGGGCGAGTTGTCGACGACCACGACGACGGCGTCGTCGAGACCCGCCGCCGTCGCGGCGAGGTACCGGCGCAGCAGGTCCGCCGAGCGGTGGTTGACGACGACCACGCCGTACCGGGGAGCGCCGTCGGGCATGCGGGGACCTCCGGGGACCGGGCGGGAGAGCGGGCTGGAGAGCGGTGGGCGGAGCGGGTGGTGAAGCGGGCGAAATCGTGGCAAACCGTCTCCTCGACCCTAGCCGAGCGGGTAGCGTCGCGAGCCGGGCGCCCGGGTGAAGCCGCGGGTGGGAGCACGGAGGAGGGGTCGTGTGACGAGGGACCGGTCGATCCCGCGGCTGCGGGTGCTGCAGTCCTTCCGCGAGCCCCGCACCACCACCAACCCGTACCTCGTGCAGCTGCGCGACGCGCTCGCCCCGCACGCCGACGTCGCCACGTTCCGCTGGTCGCGCGCGCTCGCGGGGCGGTACGACGTCCTGCACGTGCACTGGCCCGAGGTGGTCGTCGACCGCGGCACCCGCGTGCGCCGCTGGGGCGCCACGGCGCTGTTCGCGCTCGTCGTCCTGCGGGCGTCCACGGGGGGACGCGTGCTCGTGCGGACCGTGCACAACGTGGCGCCGCACGAGCGCCCGCACCGCGCCACCGCCGCCGTGACGCGGTGGTGCGACCGGCGCACCGGCTGGCGCGTCCGGCTCAACGACCGCACCCCCGTGCCGGACCCGGCGCGCGCGAGCACCGTGCCGCACGGCGACTACACCGCCTGGTTCGCGACGTACCCGCGGGCGACGGCGGTGCGCGGCCGGCTCGCGACCGTCGGGCTCGTCCGCCCGTACAAGGGCGTGGAGGACCTCGTCGCGGCCGTCCGCGCGACGCCCGCGGACGCGGGCCTCGACCTCGTCGTCGCCGGCCGCGCGGCGACACCCGCGGTCGCGGACGGCGTGCGGGCCGCCGCGGGCGACGACCCCCGCGTGCGGCTCGACCTGCGGCACGTCGACGACGAGCAGCTCGTCGCGGAGGTCACGTCCGCCGAGCTCGTCGTGCTGCCGTACCGCGCGATGCACAACTCGGGGGCCGCGCTGCTCGCCCTCTCGCTCGGGCGGCCGGTGCTCGTGCCCGACGGTGACGTCGTCGCGGACCTGGCCGCCGAGGTCGGGCCGGCGTGGGTGCGGCGCTTCACGCCGCCGCTGACCGCCGACGTGCTGCTGCGGGAGGTCGCCGCGCTGCGCGCCGACGCCCCCACCGGCGAGCCGGACCTGCGCGCGCGGCGGTGGGACGCCGTGGCGAAGGGGCACGTGCGCGCGTACGAGGCGGCGCTCGCGGCGGCACGGGGCGCGGCACGGGGCGGTGGCCGGCCGTGACCGCCGTCGTCGCGATGCTCACCTACCGGCGGCCGGAGGACCTGCGCGTCGCGGTGCCGGCGTTCCTGGCCGCCACCGCGCACGACGGCGCGGAGCTGCTCGTGGTCGACAACGACCCCGACGCGTCCGCCCGCGCGTGGGTCGAGGCCTGCACCGGCCCCCGCGTCCGGTACGTCCACGAGCCGCGGCCGGGCATCGCCGCCGGTCGCAACCGGGCGCTCGACGAGTGCCCGGACGCCGACCTCCTCGTGTTCGTCGACGACGACGAGCGGCCCGAGCCGGGCTGGTGGGACGCGCTCACGGCGTGCCACCGGGCGAGCGGCGCGACGGGCGTGGTGGGCGCGGTCGTCTCCGAGTTCGTGCGCGAGCCGGAGCCGTGGGTGACCGCCGGCCGGTTCTTCGCGCGGCGCCGCCTGCCCACGGGCACCGTGGTGGACGTCGCGGCGACGAACAACCTGCTGCTCGACGTCGCGGCCGTGCGGCGGCTCGGCGTGCGGTTCGACGAGCGGTTCGGCCTCAGCGGCGGCAGCGACACCCTGTTCACGCGCGACCTGGTGCGGCGCGGCGGGCGGCTCGTCTGGTGCGACGAGGCCGTCGTGGTCGACCGCGTGCCGGCGGACCGCATGACGCCCGGGTGGGTGCTGCGCCGCGCCCGGCGCAGCGGCAACTCGGCGAGCCGGGCCGAGCTGGTGCTCGCGCGCGACGCGGGGGAGCGCGCCGCCGTGCGCGCCCGGTACCTCGCCCGCGGCGCGCTGCGGGTGGTCGGCGGCGCCGTCCGGGTGGCCGCGGGCGTGCTGCGCCGCGACCCGGTGCTGCGCCTCGTGGGGCGGCGCACCGTCGAGCGCGGGCGCGGGATGGTGACGGGTGCGCTGGGGCACGTCGTCGTGGAGTACGCGCGCACCACGGGCGGCCCGGACGCCGGTGCCGACCCCGAGCCGGCCCGTACCGCGGGTGCCGACGGCGGGGCGGCGACGTTCACAGCCCCCGATCAGCTCCGCGCGGCCCCCGAGCGCACGCGCCGGTAGGTGCCGCGGGCGGTGCGCAGGGTCGTGCGCAGGTCGCCGAGCGCCAGCCGCACGAGGCCGAAGCCCCGGTACCGCGGCGCCCGCGCACCCGCCAGGCGCGCCCCCACGAGCCGGCCCGCGAGCGTGCGGCGGCGCGTGGTCTGCAGCGGCTGCACGCCCATGACGACGTCCGGGTCGACGGGCCGCACGTCGAGGACGCCGGCCGCGACGGCGCGCTCGACGACGTCCCGCCCGCGGGGCGTGCGCGCGACGAGGGCGCTCCAGCCGTCGGACTCGGTGAAGACGGGGTAGCCGCGCTCGTCGGTGCGCCACAGGTCCCCCGCGACCACGTCGGCGCTCTCGCCCACGCCGTCGGGGCAGGTCTTGCACCGCCACTGCACCGAGCGCCCCAGCACCTCGCCCCACGACTCGTGGTAGGAGGTGGCGACCTGCGACCCGTCCGGCCGCTGGGCGGTGAAGCTGCCCGGCCAGCCGCGGCCGCGGTACCAGAGCGCCGTGAGCGGCTCCCCGGCACCGACGCCGAGGCGCTCGAGGACCGCGTCGGTCGCGTGCGCGGACGGCGTGCCCGCGCAGAAGAACGACAGCAGCAGCGGTGCCGGGCCGCCGTCGGCGAGCGCCCGCAGCGCGGCCGTCTCGCACGGCTTGCCGGTGGTGACGGACGCCGGGTCGGCCGCGTCGGGGTGCGCGCAGACGCCGACGGGCGCGTACCGCGACCCCGCGGCCTCCAGCGCCTCGGCGCGCGACCGGATCGTCACGGGCACGGTGCGGCGCGGCGCGTCCGCGTCCCGTGCCGCGCCGACGCCGCGCACGGCCTCGCCCTGCGCGACCAGCCACGTGGTGAGCGCGGTGAGGACGCCGCCGCTGCTGCCGCGCCGGCGCGCCTCCGGGTCGGTCGCGCACGCCTCCCAGCAGCCGGCGACCGGGCCCAGCAGCGGGTGCCGGACGGTGCCCGGCGGGCGCGCGGCGCGCACCGTCCGGCCGGGGCAGGACCGCGCGAACGCGCGCACGTCGGCCGCGTCCGCGGTGGACGGCCCGGTCCGCACGGGTCGCGCGAAGCCCGCGGCGTCGAGCGTCATCGTCAGGCCGCCGTCGAGGCGCGTGCACAGGCCGCAGCCGCTGCACGCGCCGGCCGCGACGACGCGGCCGACCTGGGCGTCGAGGGTCGTCACTGCACGCGCGCCAGCGCCGTCGTGGCGCCGACGAGCAGCTCGTCGGCGCGCGCGTTGAGCCGCGCGACGTCGTCGTCGAGGTCCGCGTCGGCGAGCCGCAGCACGGTGGCGGCCGGGTCGTCGTCCGCGCGCAGGTCCACGGTCCGGTGCCAGCCCAGGTCCGCGAGCAGCGGCGCGAACTTGCGCGAGTAGGCGAGCGGGACGGCCGGCGTGCCCGTCGAGAGCGCGTTGAGGCACGCGTGCATGCGTGACCCGACGACGAGGTGCGCCGACGCCGTCGCGCGGCGCACGTCCTCGAGGTCCGTCGGCACGACCACCTCGACGTCGCCGTCGTCCAGCAGGCGGGCGACCTCGTGCACCGCGGGGACGTCGTTGTCGGCGACCGGCGAGTCGAGCACGTGCGCGAGCAGGCTCACGCGGCGGCCCCGCTGCCGCAGCCCGCGCGCGAGGTCGAGGACGACGGCCCGGTAGCGCTCGTGGTCGACGTGCGGGTTCGGCGCCCAGAGCAGGCCCGAGACGTTGAGCAGGACGTCGCGCGTGCGCGGCACCGCCGGGCGGGGGAGCGCGAAGACGACGTCCGTGCTCACCACGTCGACGGGCCGGCCGAGGGAGCGTGCGGCGTCCGCGCTCACCTGGTCCCGCGACATCGCGACCCGCGCGTGCCGGAGCGTGGCCCGGGCCAGCGCGCGGCCGCGGCGGGAGCCGAACGGCCCGATGGTCTGCGGCGCGAGCACCACCGGCACGCCGACGCCGTGCGCGAGCCGCGCGAGCAGGCTCTGCGTCGTCAGCCGCCGCAGCCCGTAGATGTCGGCGAACGAGTCGCCCGCGCGCGTGTCGACCGCGAGGTCGAACCCCGCGAGCCAGTCGCGCAGCGGCACGCGCGGGTCGAGCCGCGCCCGCACGAGCGGGCGCCAGTCGCCCACCGGCGAGGGCGCCGTGCGGCTGCGGTAGTGCACGTGCACGACCTCGGCGTCGGGGTGGACGCGGCGGACGAGCGCGGCGCTGCCCTGCGCGAGCGCCCGCACCCCCAGGTTCGAGGACCGGTCGTCGGCCCACATGACGAGCACGCGCAACGGCTCTCCTCCCCCCGGCGGCGGCCGGCGGGCGCCGCCGGTCGCGGTGAGTCTAGGGGCCCTTTGGGGTGATTCGTCCCGTCCCCGGCCGTTATCACCCGGTCGCTCCCCGTCGGGCCGGGGGCCGGCGGGTACGGTGCCCGAGCCGGTGCCAGCGACAGCGGGAGGTCGTCCCATGGAGGAGCGCGACGAGGTCCGGGCGGGTGCCGCCGGCCCGGACGACGGCGAGCCGACCACCGGTGCCGCCGCGGACCCGGCGGGCGACGCGTCGGACGACGGCGCACCCGGCGACGGCGCCCCCGACGGGCCCGGCACGCGCACGCGGCGGCTGCTCGTCGTGGCCGGCGCGCTCGCGGTGGTCGCGGCCGTCGCGCTCGGCGTCGCGCTGACGACGCGGGACGGGGGTGCCCCGGCGGCGCGGACGGCCGACCCGACCGCCACGGTCACGACCGCACCGGCCCCGACGCCCACGGCGTCGGCCACGCCCGACGACCCGGCGACGGCCGCCCCCGGCACCCCGGCCCCCGACGCTGCCGCGCCCGCGCCCGACGGCGCACCCCCGGCCGCCGGCGGGCCCGTGCCCGTCCCTCCGCTGGGCGACGTCGCCCCCGCGACCGGCACCGGGCAGGAGCCCGTGGCGGCAGGGCCGCTGACCGTCGCGGTGACGGGGCTCGAGGCCGTGACGACGGGCGCCGAGGGGATCGGCGAGATCGCGTCGCCCGGCGTCGTCGTCACCGTGGAGGTGCGCGGCCCCGGCGGCACGCAGCTCGACGCCGCGGCCGTCGCCGCCCACGCCGGCGCGGACAGCGTCCCGCTGCGCCCCGCGGACACGGACGGGCGGAGCGCGCCGCTGCCGGCGGCGCTGCCGGGCGACGGGGTCGCGCGGGGCGCCTACGTGTTCGCGGCGCCCGCCGCCGGCACGCCGCTGGCCGTCACGGTGCTGCTGCGCCTGGACGCCCCCGCCGTCGTCGTCCAGGGCCTCGTCGCGCCCTGACGTCCACGCCGGCCGGCGGGCCTGCGGGCCGGCCCGAGGTGCGCCTCGTCCGCGGTCCGACCGGGGGTGCGACCGCCCCCGCGCCCCCGCCGCGCGGGCCCCGGTGCACCCCTGCGCGACCCCGCGCGCCCCGGTCGTGACGGCATGGACTCGGACGACCGTCCACTGTGACAGCGGGTCGCTCGGGTGAATCCCGGCCCGGGCCGGGGTGAAGTCCGGGAAGTCGGGCTCCGACGGGGCGATACGCGTCTAACGTCCCCTTCGCACCGTTTTCCGACCGGCCGCTGCCTGCGGCGACCAGAGGGCGAGGATCCCCGTGTCCGTCACCGTCCGCCTGCACCGTCGAGCCCGGTCCGTCGCCCTCCTGGCGGCCGCCCTCCTCGCCGTCACGGCGCCCGCCCACGCCGACACCGCACCTGCCGACCCGGAGCGTCCGGGGCAGGCGACCACCGTCACCGCCGACGCGCTGCCGACCGTGCAGATCGACGGCGTCGTGTGGGCGCAGGTGGTCGTGGGCAACACCGTCTACGTCGCCGGCGAGTTCACCACGGCGCGTCCCGCGGGCGCCGCACCGGGCACGAGCACGGTGCCCCGCGCGAACCTGCTCGCCTACGACATCCGCACGGGCGTGCTCGACCCGACGTTCGCGCCCGTGCTCGACGGGCAGGCGCTGGGCATCGCGGCGTCGCCGGACGGCCGCCGCGTGTACGTCACGGGCGACTTCAACAAGGTCGACGGCCAGTGGCGCGTGCGCATCGCCGCGTTCGACACCGCGACGAAGCAGCTCGTCCCCGGCTTCCGCCCGACGCTCGCGTCGCGCGGGCTGTCCGTGACGGCCACCGACGACACCGTCTACGTCGGCGGCAACTTCACCTCGGTCGCCCCGGTGACCGGTGCGACGCTGCAGCCGCGCCGCTACGTGGCCGCGTTCGAGGCGGCGACGGGCGCGGTCCGGCCGTTCACGGTGGACGCGTCGGCACCCGTGACGGCGCTCGCGCGGCAGGCGAACGGCGAGCGGCTGATCCTCGGCGGCCGCTTCCAGACGGTCAACGGGACCGCGGCCGTGGGGCTGGCGTCGGTCCACCCGACGACGGGCGCGACGATCCCGTACCCGGCGTCGACCCAGATCCGCAACGGCAGCACGAACGCCGCCATCCTCAGCCTGGTCGCCGACGAGACCGGCGTCTACGGGACCGGCTACCACTACGGCAAGGCGGGCAACCTCGAGGGCACCTTCCGGGCCGACCCGGAGACGGGCGAGATCGTGTGGATCGCCGACTGCCACGGCGACAGCTACTCGGTGACGCGGATGGGCGACGTCGTCTACACCGCGAGCCACTCGCACTACTGCGGCAACATCCCGGCCGGCTTCCCGCAGACCGAGCCGTGGTCGCACCACCACCTCAACGCGTTCACGATCGGCGCGGAGGGCACCAACACGCCCGACATCTACGGCTACCCGCACTCCGCGGGCCAGCCGGCACCGGGCCTCCTGCACTTCTACCCCGACTTCTACACGGGCGAGTACACCGGGCAGGGCCAGGCGGGCTGGTCGGTGGCGAGCAACGCGGACTACATCACGATGGGCGGCGAGTTCCCCGGCGTGAACGGCCGCGCGCAGCAGGGTCTCGTGCGGTTCGCCCGCAGCGACATCGCGCCCGACGACCAGGGGCCGCGCCTGTCCGGCGCCGACTGGGGCGTCCGGGCGACGTCGACGGCCCAGGGCCAGGTCCGCGTGTCGTGGACCGGCAACTACGACCGCGACAACGAGACGCTCACCTACCGCGTGTACCGGGGCTCGAGCCCGTCGGGCACGCCGCTGGCGACGCGGGCGGTGACGCACCGGTACTGGGAGACGCCGTCGTTGGGCCTGACGGACACCGGCCGGCCGCCGGGGTCGACGCAGACCTACGTCGTCACCGCGACCGACGCGTTCGGCAACCGGGCGGTGTCCGCCCCGGTCTCCGCGACGGTCGCGTCCGCGGGCACGACCAGCCCGTACGTCGCGGCGCTGCGGGCCGACGAGCCCGTCGCGCACCACCGCCTCGGCGAGCCGTCGGGCGGTGCGGTGCTCGACTCGGCCGGGTTCCAGGACATGCGCACGGTCGGCAGCGGGATCGCGCGGGGCGTCCCGGGCGTGGTCGCGGGTGACGGCGACACGGCCACTGACTTCCCGGGGACGAGCGGCTCGTTCGCCGTGCAGACGGCGCCGACCAACGCGCCCGACCGGTTCTCGGTCGAGGCGTGGGTGCGCACCACCACGTCGCGCGGCGGCGCCGTCGTCGGGTTCGGCAGCTCGGCGTCGGGGCTGTCGGGCACGTCGACGTCCGACCGCGTCCTGTACCTGGACAACTCCGGGCGCGCGAACTTCGGCACCTACGGCACCGACCGCCGGACCCTGCGCTCGCCGGCGGCCGTCAACGACGGCGCGTGGCACCAGCTCGTGGGCACGTACGAGGACGGCGTCATGCGCCTGTTCGTCGACGGGCAGCAGGTCGGCGAGCGGTCGGACGCGCCGTGGGTGCGCCCGTACTGGGGCTACTGGCGGATCGGCGGGGACCGCGTGTCGAGCTTCTCGAACGCGCCGTCGTCGAACTACCTCGACGGCGCGGTCGACGAGGTGTCGGTCTGGGGCCGCGCCCTGAGCCCCGCGAAGGTCGCCGAGCACCACGCGGCCGCGCTGGCGACGACGACCGCGAACCGCTTCCCGACGGCCGCCTTCACGACCACGGCGACCGACCTGCGCCTCGACGTCGACGGGTCCGGCTCCACGGACGTCGACGGCACCGTGACGGCGTGGGCGTGGGACTTCGGCGACGGGACGACCGGCACGGGCCCCACCGCGACGCGGACGTACACCGCGGCCGGCACGTACACGGTGCGCCTCACGGTGACGGACGACCGGGGGGACACCGGCACCGCCGAGCAGACCGTCACGGTGACCGCCCCGCCGCCGCCGAACCAGGCGCCGACGGCGGCGTTCACGCCGACGCTCACCGGCGCGGACCTCGTCGTCGACGGCTCGGCGTCGGCCGACCCCGACGGCACGCTCGTCTCGCACGCGTGGGAGTTCGGCGACGGGGGCACCGCGACGGGCGCGACCGCCACGCACACGTACGCCGGCCCGGGCACGTACCCGGTGCGGCTCACCGTCACGGACGACGACGGCGCGACCGCGACGACCGAGCGGTCCGTCACGGTCGCGCCGGGCCCCGGCCCGGTGGCGCTCGTCGCCGACGCCTTCGGGCGCACGAGCGCGAGCGGCTGGGGCGCCGCCGACCAGGGCGGCACGTGGGTGATCGCCGGGTCGGCCGGCCTCTACCAGGTGCAGGAGGGCACGGGCCGGGTCTCCCTCGGCGCCGGGTCGACGCCGCGCCTGCGGGTCGACTCCACGGCGGTGCAGTCCGCCGACGTGACGGCCACGGTCACGCTCGACCGCCTGTCGAACGCCGGCACCACGACCCTGTGGCTGGCCGGCCGGACCAGCGGCTGGGACTCGCAGTACGAGGTCGCCGTCCGCATCACGTCCACCGGCGCGACGACGGCGCAGCTCGTCCGCCGGCTCCCGACCGGCACGACGACGCTCGCGAACGCCGCCGTGCCGGGCGGGGCCACCGCCGCCGGCGCGCCGCTGCGCCTGCGCCTGCAGCTCGAGGGCTCCGGGACGACGGCGCTGCGCGCGAAGGTCTGGCCCGCGTCCGCGGCGGAGCCGTCCGGGTGGCTCCTGCAGTCCACCGACGCCACGCCGGAGCTGCAGGACGGCGGCGGCGTCGGCCTCGGCCAGTACACCGCCTCCGCGACCACGAACGGCCCCGTCCGCGTGAGCTGGGACGACCTGTCGGCCACGGCGCTCGGGTGACGCCCGCGTCCACCGGCCCCGGGAGGGCGTCGACATCCGTCGGTGCCGTCGCCACACTGGGGCCGGTGGGGGCGTGCGGGGGGCGAGGCACGGCATGAGCCTGTCGGCGCAGGCCGTCGACGAGCTGGCCGTGCTCGTCGTGCTCGCGGCCCTCGCCCTGGCGTGCCTGGCCGTCGTGCGCGCCAGGCCGGTGCTGGGCCTCGTGGGCTTCCTCGTCCTGCTCGCGTTCGTCCCGGCGTGGTTCGGGCTCCAGATGGTCGTGTTCCTGACGCCCGCGACGGCGCTCGGCGTCGCGCTCGTCGCCGCGGCGTGGCGCCGCGTCGACCTGCGCCTGCACGGGTTCGACCTGATCATGCTCGCGGTGGTCACCGCGGTGGTCACGTCGTTCCTCGCGGGGTACGTGCCGCTGGCGTCGGCGTACGCGGTCGTGCTGGGGTGGGCCGTGCCCTACGTGGTGGGGCGCGTGACGTCGGTGTCGCTGCCGCCCGCGGTCGTCGCCACGTGCGTCGCCGTCGTGCTCGGCGTGGTCGCGCTGTTCGCGGTCGCCGAGTTCCTCACCGGCGTCAACCCGTTCGTCGGGATCGGCGCGGGCACGCCGTTCGTCGAGCGCTCCGGGTACCGCGTGTGGTCGCCGATCCAGGTGCGGGGCGGGCAGGCGCGCGCCGAGGCGGCGTTCGGGCACTCGATCGCGCTGGGCGCGACGCTCGGCATGGCCGTGCCCTTCGTGTGGGTGAGCGCGCTGCGGCCGTGGCTGAAGGCCCTGACGCTGCTCGCCGTCTCGGCGGCGGCGGTGTTCACGTTCAGCCGCATCGGCATGGTGAGCGTCGGGGGCGCGCTCGTGCTGTCCCTGCTGTTCCTCGGGCGGCACGTCACGCGGCGGTTCCGGCTCACGGTGCTGCTCGTGCTGGCGGCGGGTGCCGCGGTCGTCGTGCCGGTCGCGCTCGAGGTGTTCGCGACCGCCGGCGACGAGGCGACGGGGTCCGCCGAGTACCGCGGCGACCTGCTGCAGCTGCTGCCGGAGCTCGCGTGGGTCGGCGAGTCGCCGGCCGCCGCACGGGACGCGTCGGGGGCGCGGTCCTTCGGCGGGTTCGAGTCGATCGACTCCGCGATCGTGCTCGTCGGGCTCCGGTACGGCATCCTGCCGCTCGCGCTGCTCCTCGCCGGCGCCCTCGCGGGCCTCGCCGCGCTCGTGCGGGGACGCCGCCACGCCGCGCTCGTCGCCGCGCTCGCCACGCTGCCCGCGCTCACGTCGGTCGCGTTCATCACGCAGCTCACGACGTTCTTCTGGTTCGTCGTCGGCCTCGCCGTGGCGCCCGCCGCGGCCCCCGGTCCCGCGCCGCCGGACGGCGCGGACGCGGCCGACCTGCACGAGGTCCACCCGCCGGAGCCGGCCCCGGCCGCCGGGCCGGATGGTTCAATCGAACGAGTGACGAAGGAGGCCGGATGACGCTCCGCGACGTGCTGGCGGCCGTGCGCAAGCACTGGGTGCTCATGGTGCTGCCCGTGCTGCTGCTGGCCGGCGGCGTCGGCTACCTGTCCCTGACGGCCGTGCCGCAGTACCGCGCGCACGCCGCCGTCTACGTCTCCATCGCGGCGGCGGAGGACCCCGGCGACCTCAACCAGGGCACCAGCTACACGCAGGCGCAGATGCTGTCGTACGCGCGGCTCGCGTCGCTGCCCGTCGTGCTCGACCCGGTCGCCGAGAGCCTCGGCCTCGACGAGACCGGCCGCGAGCTGGCCGGCCGCGTCACGGCGTCGACGTCGGGGGACGTGTCGATCCTCGACGTCTCCGTGACCGGCGCGTCGCCCGACGAGGCCGCGCAGATCGCCAACGCCGTGGTCGACCAGCTGCGCGGGGCCATCGAGGACCTGGCCCCCGACACCGGCACCGGCGCGAGCGCGGTCAGCGCGACCGTCGTCGACAGCGCCGTGCCGCCGCAGGCGCCGTTCGCGCCGAGCACGCGGCGCAACGTGCTCGCCGCCGGGTTCGCGGGCGTCGTCCTCGGCGTCCTCGCCGCGTGGCTGCGCGAGGCGCTGGACACGCGCGTGCGCCGGCCGGAGGACGTCGAGAACGCGACGGGCGTGCCGGTGCTCGGCACGCTGCGCCCCCTGCGCCGGTCGGCCCCCGAGCTGGCCGCGCCGCTCGCACCCACGGGCCCGTCGGCCGAGGACGTCCGGCGCGTGCGCACCAACCTGCAGATGATCGGCCGGGTGGGCCGCCCCAAGACGTTCGTCGTCGCGTCCGCGCTCGCGGGCGAGGGCAAGACGCACACGGCCGTGCGCATCGCCGGCTCGTTCGCCGCCGCGGGCGAGCGCGTGCTGCTCGTGGACGCCGACCTGCGCCGCCCCGCCGTCGCGGACCGCCTCGGCATCGAAGGCGGCGTGGGCCTCACCGAGGTGCTGGTGGGGCGCGCGGCGTTCGACGACGTCGTGCAGGAGGTCGGCGACCGGCTGTCGGTGCTGCCGTCCGGGGCCATCCCGCCGAACCCCAGCGAGCTGCTGTCGTCCCGCGAGTTCGACGAGCTGCTCGAGGCCGCGGGGGAGCGGTACGACCTCGTCCTCGTCGACGCCCCGCCCGTCCTGTCCGTCGCCGACGCGATCGTGGTCGCGCGCAAGGCCGTGGGCCTGGTCGTCGTCGTCGACGCCCGGCGCACGCGGCGGGCCCACCTGCGCAAGCTGGTGGACGGGGTCCGGCTCGGCGGCGGTCGCGTGGTCGGCGCCGTGCTCAACCGCGGCCGCGTGCCGGCGGAGGCCGCGTACGAGTACGTGGCGTCGCCGTCGCGCGGCACGGTGTCCGGGCGCGCGGCCGCCCGGTCGCGACGCGCGGAGGCGCGCCGGGGTGTCGCCACGGGCGGCGACCGGTCCGCGCACCGCGGGGGCGAGGGCACGCACGCGCGGACGGGCGACGGCGGCGGGACGCCCGCGCCGGCCTGGTCGCCGGTCGTGCCGGGGACCACGGAGGCACCCGCGGCGGGCGCGCCCGACGACGCGTCGGCCGCGGCCGGCCCGCGGTCCGACGACCCGCCCGCGTCGACCGGGCCGCACGGGGACGAGCGGCTCGACGCGCCGCGCGACGAGCAGGCCGCGGTGCAGCACGACGGGGAGGCCGACGCACCGCACGACCCGCCGGTCGACGCAGACGCACCGCACGAGCCGCAGGCCGACGTGACGCAGGACCCCCGGCCCGACGCACCGGACGACCTGCAGGCCGACGCGCGCCCGCCGCGGGGTGACGTCCTCGCGCACCCGCTCGGCGACGTCCCGCACTTGGAGCCGGCACCGGCCGACGAGGACGTGCTGGCCCCGGACGCCACCCGGCGCTGACGCGCCCCGGACGGCCCGGCGTCGCCGATCCGGACTTTTCATCCCGTACCGGGGCACACGCGTGCACATCCCTCGACTACGGTCGGGCGAGGTGCCGGTGCACGACCCGGCAGGGACGGGGGCGGTACGCGTGGCGGACAACGAGGGCACGGCGGCACGACGCGGCCGGGGCGGGCTCGGCAGCGCCCGGCGCGCCGCGGCGGCCTGGCGGCGGCTCGCCCCCTTCTTCGCGGCGTCGCGCGGGCAGGTCGTGACGATCGCGATCGTCTCGGTGGTCGCCGGCGTCGCCGAGGCCGCGCTGCTCGCGCTCGTGGCGTCCCTCGCGCTCTCGCTGTCGCAGGGCAGCGACTCGGTGCAGGGGGACCTCGGGCCGCTGACCCTCGACTCGCCGCTCGACGTCGCGTTCGTCGTGGCGCTCGTCCTCGCGCTCGTGCGCGGCGGCCTCCAGCTCTGGCTGGCGTACCTGCCCGCGGCCATCAGCGCGTCGGCGATGGTCGGGCTGCGACGGCGGCTGTTCGACGCGTTCGTCGCCGCGACGTGGTCGGTCAAGGCGGCGGAGCGCGACGGGCAGTTCCAGACGTTCATGAACGTGCACGTCAACCAGACGACGCAGGCGATCATCCAGATCGCGTCCGTGGTGACGAACGTGCTCATGTTCCTGTCGCTGATGATCTCCGCCGTCGCCCTGAGCCCGGTCGCGGCCGCGGTGCTGTCCGTCGCGTCGCTGGGCCTGTTCCTCGCGCTGCGGCCGCTGGCGCGCCGGCTGCGCCGCCACTCGCGCGAGCTCAGCGAGGAGAACGTCGAGTACGCGAACGGCGTCCAGGGCGTCGCCGCCACCGCGGAGGAGATGCAGGTCTTCGGCGCCTCGCCGCGCTTCGTGGAGCAGTTCTACGGGCTGCTCGACGGCGTGCGCCGGCCGCTGCTGCGGTCGCGGTTCCTCGTCGGGGCGCTGCCGTCGCTGTACCAGAGCGTCGCGCTGCTCCTGCTCGTCGTCGCGCTCGCGGTCGTGTCGCTCATGGACGCCGGGCAGATGACGACGCTCGGCGCGGTCGTCCTCATGCTCGTGCGGGCGCTGTCGTACGGGCAGCGCGTGCAGTACTCCGTCACCGGCATCGACGAGAAGCTGCCCTTCATGAACCACCTGGCCGACGCGATCGAGACGTACCGCGCGCACCGCCAGGTCGACGGCGGCCGCCCGCTGGGCGCGGTCGAGCGGATCGGCATGCGCGACGTGCGGTTCGGCTACGAGGCCGACGCCGAGGTGCTGCACGACATCACCTTCGAGGTGGCGCGCGGCGAGGTCGTCGGCATCGTGGGGCCGTCGGGTGCCGGCAAGTCGTCGCTCGTGCAGCTCCTGCTGCGGCTGCGGGAGCCGACGGCGGGCGTGCTGACCGTCAACGGCGAGGACGCGTGGCAGGTCGACCGCGCGCACTGGCAGCGGGCCGTCGCGTACGTGCCGCAGCAGACGCAGCTCGTGTACGGCACCGTCGCCGACAACATCCGCTTCTACCGGGACGACCTCACCGACGCCGACGTCGAGCGGGCGGCCCGCTGGGCGCACGTGCACGACGAGATCGAGCAGTGGCCGGACGGGTACGCCACGACCGTGGGCCGGCGCGCGCAGGGCGTCTCGGGCGGCCAGCGGCAGCGGCTCGCGATCGCCCGCGCGCTCGCCGCGGAGCCGGAGGTCCTCGTGCTCGACGAGCCGACGAGCGCGCTGGACGTGCGCTCCGAGGAGCTCGTGCAGGAGACGCTGCGCGGGCTGCGGGGGCGCGCCACGGTCTTCCTCGTGGCGCACCGGCTCTCCACCCTCGCGGTGTGCGACCGCGTGATGGTCGTGCGCGACGGGCGCATCGAGATGTTCGACACCCCGGAGCGGGTCCTCGCGGGCAACGACTTCTTCCAGGAGGTCCACGAGATCACCCGGCGGCAGGCCGTCGGCGCGGGCCCGGCGGACTGAGACGGGGTCCCGCTGACCGTTTCACCCGGAACGCCCTGGTTTCTCCGGTGTCGTCCCCGTAGCGTTGCGCCAGCGGCCGGGGCAGGGGCACCCGGCACCGACCAGGGGAGGGTGCCGCGTGGGTCGACGGCTCATCGGGTACGCGCCGGGCGCGTACGACCTGTTCCACGTGGGGCACCTCAACCTGCTGCGGCGGGCGCGCGCCCGCTGCGACTACCTCATCGCGGGGGTCGTGAGCGACGACCAGCTCGAGCGCGTGCGCGGCCGCCGGCCCGTCGTCCCGCTCGCCGAGCGGCTCGAGATCGTCTCCCACCTCGACGTGGTCGACGAGGCGTACGCCGAGACGCTGGCCGACAAGCTGGAGACCTGGGCGGCGCTGCGGTTCGACGTCTTCTTCAAGGGCTCGGACTGGCAGGGCACGCCCAAGGGCCTGGAGCTCGAGCGGCGGTTCGCCGAGGTCGGCGTCGACGTGGTCTACGTGCCGTACACGCTGCACACGTCGAGCACGAAGCTGCGCCGGGCCCTCGCGGTCCTGGGCGGCGAGGCCACCGCGCGCGTCGACGCAGCGGTGGAGCGCGCGGGCAGCTGACCGCCCCGGGCGGCCCACGGCGGGCCGTGTCGGACCCGGTTCGTAGACTGAGCACGCACCCCGCCCCGACCCGGAGGCGGGGCGCTCGTGCTGTGCTGCGCCGCCCCGGACCCCGCGCCCCGCGTCGTGCACCGCCGGACCGTGCACGACCCGCCGTACGAAGGACCCCATGGACCTCACCGGACTCCTGCCCGCCCTGCTCGCCGACCCCGCCGCCGCGGAGGCCGTCGCGTCCGTGCGCGCACGCGGCGAGCTGGACGTCGTCGGGCCCGCCGGCGTGCGCCCGCCGCTGCTCGCGGCGCTCGCCGGCGCGCACGCCACGGCCCGCGACGCGGCGGCCGACGTGGCGGGCCGCCCGCTCGTCGTCGTGACGGCGACGGGCCGGGACGCCGACGAGCTCGCGTCGGCCCTGCGCTGCTACCTGCCGGACGACGACGTCGCCGTGCTGCCGAGCTGGGAGACCCTGCCGCACGAGCGCCTCAGCCCGCGGTCGGACACGGTCGCGCGCCGCCTCGCGGTCTTCCGCCGGCTCGCGCACCCGGACCCCGAGCCCGGGCCGACCGGCGCGGTGCGGGTGCTCGTCATGCCGGTGCGGGCGCTGCTGCAGCCGGTGGTCGAGGGCCTGGGCGAGCTCGCGCCGGTCGAGATCCGGTCCGGGCAGCAGGTGGACCTCGACGACGTCGCGCAGCGCCTCGTCGACGCGGCGTACACGCGCGTCGACATGGTCGAGCGGCGCGGCGAGTTCGCCGTGCGCGGCGGCATCCTCGACGTCTTCCCGCCGACCGAGGACCACCCCCTGCGCGTCGAGCTGTGGGGCGAGGACGTCGAGGAGATCCGCTGGTTCTCCGTCGCGGACCAGCGCAGCCTCGAGGTGGCCGACCACGGCGTGTGGGCGCCGCCGTGCCGGGAGATCCTGCTGACCCCGGCCGTCCGCGAGCGCGCCGCCGCGCTCGCGGAGCGCCTGCCCGGGGCCGTCGACATGCTCGACCGGCTCGCGGAGGGCATCGCCGTCGAGGGCATGGAGTCCCTCGCCCCGGCGCTGGTCGACCGGATGGTCCCCGTCGTCGACCTCGTGCCCGACGACACGCTGCTCGTGCTGGTCGACCCCGAGCGCGTGCGCCGCCGCGCGCACGACCTCGTCGCGACGACCGAGGAGTTCCTCGCCGCGGCCTGGACGTCCGCCGCGGCCGGCGCGCAGGTGCCGCTGGACCTGTCGGCGGCGTCGTTCGCGTCGTTCGCCGACGTGCGGGCGCGCGCGCAGGTGCGCGGCCTCGGCTGGTGGACGTTGAGCGGTTTCACGCTCGACGCCGGTGCGGCCGATTCGGGCACGACGCCCGACGACGGCCTCGGGCACACCGACGGCGTGCGGACGCTCGTCGTCGGTGCGCGCGACGTCGAGCGGTACCGCGGCGAGGTCGAGCGCGCGGTCGCGGACGTGCGCCGCCTGCAGCAGCTCGGCTGGCGCCTGCTGCTCGCGACCGAGGGGCACGGCCCCGCGCAGCGGATGGTCGAGCAGCTGCGCGCGGCCGACGTGCCGGCGCGCCTGGTCGCGACGGTCGACGACGAGCCCGAGGGCGGCGTCGTGCTCGTCACGCCGGCCCCCGTCGGGCCGGGCTTCGTGCACGAGGACCTGCACGTCGCGGTGTTCAGCGAGGCGGACCTGACGGGGCGCGCCGGGTCGAGCACGCGTGACATGCGGCGCATGCCCAGCCGGCGGCGCAACGTCGTCGACCCGCTGCAGCTGCGGCCGGGCGACTTCGTCGTGCACGAGCAGCACGGCGTCGGGCGCTTCGTCGAGCTCGTGCAGCGCACGATCGGCACGGGCGCGAACGCGGCGACGCGCGAGTACATGGTCGTCGAGTACGCGTCGAGCAAGCGCGGCCACCCGGGCGACCGGCTGTTCGTGCCGACGGACCAGCTCGACCAGGTCACCAAGTACGTGGGCGGCGAGTCGCCGACGCTCAACCGCATGGGCGGCGCCGACTGGGCGAAGACGAAGGGCCGGGCGCGCAAGGCCGTCAAGGAGATCGCGGCGGAGCTGATCCGCCTGTACTCCGCGCGCATGGCGACGCCGGGCCACGCGTTCGGCCCGGACACGCCGTGGCAGCGCGAGCTCGAGGACGCGTTCGCGTACGTCGAGACGCCGGACCAGCTCGCGACCATCGACGAGGTCAAGCAGGACATGGAGAAGCCGATCCCCATGGACCGGCTCGTCTGCGGCGACGTCGGCTACGGCAAGACCGAGATCGCCGTGCGCGCCGCGTTCAAGGCCGTCCAGGACGGCAAGCAGGTCGCCGTGCTCGTGCCGACGACCCTGCTCGTGCAGCAGCACCTCGACACGTTCGCCGAGCGCTACTCGGCCTTCCCCGTGACGGTCAGGGCGCTGTCGCGGTTCCAGACGCCGAAGGAGAGCAAGGAGATCCTCGAGGGGCTCGCCGACGGGTCCGTCGACGTCGTCATCGGCACGCACCGCCTCATCACCGGCGGCGTGCGGTTCAAGGACCTCGGGCTCGTCATCATCGACGAGGAGCAGCGGTTCGGCGTCGAGCACAAGGAGACCCTCAAGGCGCTGCGCACCAACGTCGACGTGCTCGCGATGAGCGCGACGCCGATCCCGCGCACGCTCGAGATGGCGGTGACCGGCATCCGCGAGATGTCGACGCTCGCCACGCCGCCGGAGGAGCGCCACCCCGTGCTCACGTTCGTCGGCCCGTACGAGGAGAAGCAGATCGGCGCCGCGATCCGCCGGGAGCTGCTGCGCGAGGGCCAGGTCTTCTACGTGCACAACAAGGTCGAGACGATCGAGCGGACGGCGTCACGGCTGAGCGAGCTCGTCCCCGAGGCCCGCGTCGCGGTGGCGCACGGCAAGATGGGCGAGCACCAGCTCGAGCGCGTGATCATGGACTTCTGGGAGAAGAAGTTCGACGTCCTCGTCTGCACGACGATCGTCGAGACGGGCCTGGACATCTCCAACGCCAACACGCTGATCCTCGAGCGCGCCGACCGGCTGGGGCTCTCGCAGCTGCACCAGCTGCGCGGGCGCGTCGGGCGTGGCCGCGAGCGCGCGTACGCGTACTTCCTGTACCCGCCGGAGGTGCCGCTCACCGAGACGGCGCACGACCGCCTCCAGACGATCGCCGCGCACACCGACCTCGGCGCCGGCATGGCCGTCGCCATGAAGGACCTCGAGATCCGCGGCGCCGGCAACCTGCTCGGCGGCGAGCAGTCCGGGCACATCGAGGGCGTGGGCTTCGACCTGTACATCCGCATGGTCGGCGAGGCCGTCGCGAGCTTCCGTGGCGAGGTGGACGAGGAGCTGCCCGACGTCACCATCGAGCTGCCCGTCGACGCCCACATCCCGCACGACTACGTCGCGCACGAGCGGCTGCGCCTCGAGGCGTACCGCAAGATCGCGACGGCGGCGGACGAGGCGGCCCTCGCCGAGGTGCACGCCGAGCTGGCGGACCGCTACGGCGCCGTGCCGGCCGCGGTGGAGAACCTGTTCGACGTCGCGCGGTTCCGTCTGCACGCCCGGTCGGCGGGGCTCTCCGACATCACGGCGCAGGGCCGGTTCGTGCGGTTCGCGCCCGTCGAGCTGCCGGAGTCGGCGCAGCTGCGGCTCAAGCGCCTGTACCCCGGGGCGGTCCTCAAGCCCGCGGTGCGCACGGTCCTCGTGCCGTTCCCGACGACGGCGCGCATCGGCGGCAAGCCGCTGCACGGCAAGGACCTGCTCGCCTGGACGCGGCAGTTCGTCGACGCGGTCGTGCGCGGGGACGTCGGCGCGGCGGCGCAGGTGGGCACGCGGTAGCCGGGTCGCGGGCGACGGCGCGCC